>JAEOTQ010000078.1 GCA_016839785.1 Candidatus Hodarchaeota archaeon
CCAGACTTAATATCGGAGTGATTTTGGAAACCATTTCTTCATATCTTTCTTTCGTAATTTCTTCGTATGGTGCTTGTTTATAGCCATGTTCTTTAATTGGTAAGAAACTTGCGCTTTTTAATTTATCCTCATACGCTTCAAGAACATGTTGTATTTCTTTTGCTTCTTCATTTTGAAAGGTGATCGTTATGGATACTTGATTGTCTGACCAATAACGTTGGTACGCTGCTGCATTTTCTGCTTGTTCCCATATTGACACCGTATTCTTCGATCGGTCAAAATATTTCTCATGAACAGGAAATTGTACAACAATAGTATTTGGACTATAAGAGTCATCTTCTATATGATATCCCGCAGCACGAATCGGTTCTATTAGATCAGAGTTTTTAGAAATTCGAATTCTTCGGATATAATATTCAGAATGAGGATAATGAATGCCTGGGGGCACTCCGGGAAGTAGACTAACTGTCCCACTGGGTTTCACTGTTGTGATTTTGATGGATTTTGGAACACATAACCAATCGGAGTAAATTTCATCTAAATTTCGCAAATATAAGTATCCTTTATCGCACCAGTCGAGTATCTGTCTTCTCCCATGTTTTACAAAGGCTTCAATTATTCCTGTTTGTGAAATTCCCATTCTGCGATTTTTAAGCATAACCGCGTTGGTTTCTTTCCAATGAGTATTAACTAGAGTTACCGACTTAGAATATAAATAGGCATATTTCAGAGTTTCTTGATATTCTTCATAAGATTCGTGTCTCGAAGGAAACGTTTCCACAAGACAACAAAGTTCGAATGACTCAAGAGTTTGTTCTCCACATGGATTTACGCCCGCTGCCTTTTTATCTTTAAAATCGGGTTTAGTTCCCATACGAGAGTAATTTCTTGCATTTTCTAACCAAAACACGCCAGGTTCTCCATTTATTTTGATTTGTTCTGCAATAAATGAGTAGTCCAAACCCTTCATAGCAAACACACTATTGTTACTCGCCCACCTATGGGAATATAATTTATCTTTATCTTGCTTACTTGTCACAAACTCCATATCAGCGGGGTCTCCTAACGCAATTTCGGCGCTTCTTCGGACATTTCCCGCTACAACACATTTACCAATATGATTCATAATATCCAAAATATCGACAGAAGTTATTTTTTGACCAATGCGAGCTTTTAAGATACTTTGAATATCTTTAAGCATCTCCTCCAGTGGTTTGGGTCCAGAAGCAATTCCTCCAAATCCTCTTATAGGTTCTCCAGCAGGTCTGATTAATGAAAAATCAAATTTTGGAACTTGTTTACCTAGAAAATAAGCTTCAAGAATTAATCTCAAGGCATCCACCCAACCCTCTCTGCTATCCGGGAGTTGAAAGTCAAATTGCCCCTCTTGCGGTTCTTTAATAAAGATCTTACCAGCGCCTTTAGTATCAAATCCTACTCCAACTCCCAACATTAATGCATCCATCACGAATTCAAATGCCTTAGAGTATTTGAGATCTATATCTTCAGTGGAGGCAAAACCGCAATTGTTGAGTGCCATAGAGCCATGACGAGCAATAAACTCAGTTCCCATCATCCATAACCCTCTACCGGGAGGACTCATTTTAAAATTCCAAATTTTTTCAAACATTTTCTGAGCTGATTTTTGAGCTTTAGAAGAATCCCAAGGTAAAGACAGCTTCAAGCAATGCTCTTTTTGTATAGAGTAACATCCCTCCACGACTCTTCTTATAGTTTCCCTAAATTCCTCTTTTCTATTTTCATTTTCTATGACTCTAGCATAAGTTCTTTTGTACGTAATATATCCAAGAGGCCCCCAATCTGGTTGTTTTCCAATGTATTGAGAAATGAAGGATTCATCTAATTTGAAGCTTATATTTTCTAGATTAATTGCCCTTGCAAATAAATTGCGATATTTATTCATACCTCTTTGAGTTAGATCAAGACAAACTAGCTCACGAATGTGATTAGTAGTAATCTCCTCGATCCCCATGCCAATAATATTACGGATCACATCTTCAGCAACCTTTTGGGCAATGTTCATATCAAGACCCGTTTCTTTATTGAGGACCTTCGCGATTGATTTTTCATCAAAAGGATGCGCTTCACCCTTAGAGTTGATCACTTTTTTAGGGTATAAATCCACCAAGTTAAACGAGTTATCAGTCATTTCCTAATCTTCGAAATTCATAATTATTTTATTATTCTCTAATTCAAGTAACCCAAGTAGAAAATTATTTCTTACCATTTAAAAACTAAATTAATAATCCATTAATGACTCTCTCAAACAGAGGCATTCGAACGAATAATTTAATCTATTAAATTTATTGTAATCCAGACTTTAATTTTTATCGATTTATTTAGTAAACTCAACCATTTTTTTTTGTCGTATTTTCGACGGAAGACCTTTAATTAGTATAAATGTTGTACTTATTTAAATGAAAATTGTAAAAAAGATTATTGGTTTTTTATAACTATTAGATGGATAAAACAGATATAATCTAAAAATCCTAGTTAATCAAACCGGGGATTTTTTTTTTCATTAGGTTTTATTATATTTACTTCGAATATTCTCCATTCTATTTCTGTTCGCTTTCCAGTCGTATCCTCCAATTCTAGACTGAGATCTAAAATGGATTAGTTTTGCATTATCATCAATAAGAAATTCGACATCATCTTTAAATCTAAAAAGCGCCGTCGTGAATAGAACATGTAAATAAATTTCTGTCTTTTTGAGATTTTTGGTACGTTTTAATCCATTAATTATCCCTTCTATTTTATCAAGAGCTTCTTTACCAGATCCATCATAAGAAAATGGCTCAATATAATGAATTTCATCTTCTTTAGGGCTTTGAGTCGAAACACA
>JAEOTQ010000009.1 GCA_016839785.1 Candidatus Hodarchaeota archaeon
ATAAAGAGAGATACTATGCTCCAGATGTACAAGAAAAATAATCAAGATAACATTGATCCAGTTACTAATCCCGAAATAAAGAAGGGAAAAGTATTGATCGTTTCCCCAGACCATTGTAGCCACTACCATCATTAAGGAGATACTTGTTCCAATCAGAAATAAGAAATAACTGATCCTAGAATACGACATCACTTTTTCTCGATTGATAATCCCAATCAGTAATAGAAATGTATAAACGAGAATGTTTTCTATATCAATGGCTTGGGATGCTTCAGAACTCCCAAATATAATTGTAACAAGAATTGGAAATATGATGAATAGGATTGTGGTCAAAAAATACTGATTTTTGGTAAATGAGGCAAAGTAGGAGGCTATTCCGAAGCCTATAAACAGTGGACTTAATACCAGTAGTATTCCTGCCAATAAATAAGCATTCGATCCTAGATCCAGAATCTCAGGGTACATATAGAGTAAAAAAGTAGCTGTACCAAAAATACCTATCATCCATCCAATAGAATAGATGAGAAAGCGATCACGTTTAATAGTCTTCCGAAACTGGACAAAATAATTAAAAAACACGAAAAATCCCGTTAATTGAACGAGGGTTAAAACAAGTAAGTAGAGAACGATGGTACCCCTGGAAATTAACATTTGTTGGACAGTCATTAACATCTATAGGCTTCCTATATTCTACATTTACAATCTCAGATGATGCCCCATTTTCGATATATTCGATAACCGTTCTGATTAAATTAGCACTAATAATTACTCCCTTTTTAAATCTACAGATGTAATAAAATTCATCAAAGAGAATATTAGACTTCTGGAATCTTCGGAATGAAATTACTTATAGTATAATATTTCTGTAACTCTTCAGTATTCTAAGGGTATTATTAGCTATTATATAGTTCAATAATACTCTTTTTGAGAAAAAAATCGAGGAACTCGTATGAAATATGAAACAATTGAATTAACTGATGAGGTACGAAAAACACTTCCAGGTAGTTTCATTCCACTTACTGATGGGATCACACACTATGATTTGAGTGGGCCTGAAGACGGAAAGACAGTTGTTTTGGTACATGGCTTCTCCAGTCCGTCATTCATCTGGGATCCAGTGTTTGAAGCGCTTTCTAAAGACGACTTCCGAGTACTAAGATATGATTTATATGGAAGGGGAACCTCTGATCGTCCCCTAGCACAGTACAATGTAGATCTATTTGATAGACAGCTGTACGAGCTCCTCTCGCAATTAACATTGACTCAAACACCAATAAATCTTGTTGGTCTATCCATGGGAGGTATTATTTGTATTAATTTCGCTTTTAAGCATCCAGAATTAGTACAAAAGATAAGTTTCATTGATCCTGCAGGTTTTCCCACGGAAAAAAGTCTCTATCCTCCAATATTACGGATTCCAATTATTAATCGAATAATCTTGAAGTTTTTCATCACCCATAAACGCTTAATTGAGGGTCAGAAACCAGATTTTTATAATTACAAGGATATTGACGATTATCTGGAGAAGTATCAGAAACAGATGAAATTTAGGGGATTTAAACGAGCAATTGTTTCTACAGTATTGAACATACCGTTATCAGGTTTTGAAGACGTATATCGTGAGGTTGCAGCCTCACGCCTTCCAATGCAATTATTTTGGGGAAAAAAAGACCAAACAATCCCTTACACAACAAGTAAAATTGCTAAAGCTATCATTCCAGACATTGAGTTCCATACCATTGAAGATAGTGGCCATATTCCACACTACACTCATCCTAAGTCCGTTATACCCCTACTCATTGAATTTTTAAATCGTGAATGAGATTCTTGAATCATAACAATTACTCTCTAGGAATAAATCATTACTTTAGGGAATTATCCAGACCAATTCATCATCAGAAAAAACACAAGAATCTTAATCTAGTCTGAAAAATCGATTAAAATTGAGTGAAAGATGGATTCTAATGAAGGACGCTTTTATATTGGGATTGGAGCGATAATAGAACATGAAATAACTAAAAAAATTTTACTGCTTCGACGGAGCTCAGAAGTGGATTTTGCACGCAACATTTGGGATGATATTGGGGGACGGATGCGACAATTTGAAACCCCAGAGGAAACTCTACGAAGAGAAGTGCATGAAGAAACAGGTATATCTGACTTCAATATAATAAAACCATTTGATGTTTCAAATTATTATCGAGGGGAAAGGAAAGCAGAAAACCAAATGGTGGTGATTACTTATTGGTGTCAGACTATCATTACTGACATTAATTTATCATCTGAGCATGATCAATTCCAATGGATCACTCCAGGAAAAGCATTGACCATTACAGATGATCCTAACTTACATAGAACTATTCAACGGTTTGTTGAGGAAAAAAGAATTGGGAAAGGGCAGACAGATAATTAATTATTTAGAAACACCATCAGACCCAGTACGAAGTAGTAAAGTTGATAGGGAGTCACACCTATTCGTTCGACTAACCCTCGGTATTTTCCTGAGGCAAAAATCCCAGCAATGACTATGAGAATAAACGAGGCAATAGCTGAGAATAGAGAAAAGGTCGCAAATGCACTCCAGTTGGCAACTGATTCCAAACGTACCCACAAAGCTAGCATACCGCCAATAGTGAGTATTCCCATAATAACTACGAGGATAAGATGCATTTTCCCCCTGAAGGTTACTAGCTCGCCTCCAACATCGAGAGGGAAGAATAGAGCAATAAGTATTCCGATACCTCCACTAAGAATGAATAAAAATGGTCCTAAGACATCTGTTCCACCGTCATTCAATCCCTCATGTAAGCCTAAATAAAAGATAAACAGTAATGCACTGGAAGTAAATGTGAATGCTTGGAAGAGACGTTGGTTGGGCGCATCTACAGCGAAAAGAGAACTGATATCATCTCGAATATGACTATAATCCGACTGTAAAATTCCACCTAGAATCCACATTGTAGTATAGACGATGGGGCTAAGCATTCCCCCAATTGCTAGTATTTGATAAATATTCATGATCATCACCTATAGAAAGAAGAATAAAAAGTGACCATATAAATCTAATAATAAAATTTTCCACTGTTTTGAAACAGAATCCTACTCAATTATGCAAAAAGATTTTCTCATTAGAATTGAGTCTTAATTCCAGATATAAAAGTGAAAGACATCAGGAGTCTTACTCTAAGCAAAGCAAGATGAAAAAATTTTTGGAGGAAAAGTCGATGAGTGACGAACTAAAATCTGAAATCGATCGAGATATCTTTAGGAAAAATTTCCTTGAATTCACACGAAAAGCATTTCATTTAATTCCAACAATGGATTATCCCCATATTTTAGATATTGGATGTGGATCTGGGGTACAAACTATTGAACTTGCCATGCAATGCAATGGAAATTTTGTTGCTATCGATATTAATGAGCAAGATCTCGCAAAATTGAGGTACCACGTAAACGTAAGAAAGTTAACACACCGAATTCAAGTGCTTAATTGTTCATTTCGGGATATGGAATTTCCTGATGGAGCATTTGATATTATCTGGGCTGAGGGGATAGGAGGGTTTATCACCATCGAGTCTAGTTTGAAAGACTGGAAGCGATTAATCAAACCGAAGGGGTTCCTCGTACTGCATGATGAGGCAAGAAAACTATCTAGTAAATTGGATGTAGTTACTAAATATGGGTATTCCTTGAAAGGTCATTTCCTGCTTCCAGAAGACTCATGGTGGAAGAGATATTACGAACCTCTAGAAAATAAATTGATATCCTTGCGGAATAAGTACCAACACTCACCAGCTTTACTGAAAGAGCTAGTAAAGCATCAAAATGAGGTAAACAGTTTCAAAACGAATCCGCAAAATTCTGGTTTTCTTATTCTGCAAAAACTATAGAATTCAGAATATAAGAAGTGAAATACTAAGATCTATAGAAAAGAAGCGAGGAGTGCTGGATTTCATTCTCCACTAACTCAAACTGCCTAGTATTTGGGAACCTTTAGAAGGAACTCTTAGAAGCTGTGTAAGTTAGGATTTAGTCCCAGATGATAGACGAAATACTGTTTATTCTTTACTTCCTTCCATAACAAATCTCCTCGGGATTGGAGGAGCACTGTTTGGAGGATTGGTAATAAAGAATTATGGAATTGCTGATGCAATTCTTCTAACTACGCTTGACCGCTTTGTTGGTGTAATTATTGTTGGAATCGGGTTGAAATTTCTACCTGATTGAAGAATTGCCGATTTGAAAAATCAGGGAAAGATCTAGTTATACGATTAGATAATCTCAACCTAATTAAGTCCCTTTATTTCAGAAGTAAGACTGGATTTCCACCAATTATCGAGGATTTAGAAAATGGGAAAATGGACGAATATTGTGATATTGCTTTTGTTTACTAATCTTACTCTCTATGTGACGGAATTGGAGAGGTCAAACAATAGAATTGAAGAAAAAGTTACATTATCCCCCGATAATAATAAAATGGCAGTAGTAGCTGACTACATTTTCCTTCAATCCCCTTCCAATAATTCTATTCTCACTTCTGATAACGAAATCGTATTTGATATCGATGACTCGTCCCTCTTACGCGTTGATTACAATTGGGACTCCCAACCAAATATCACCTGGCTCCCCCCATATCTTACTCAATTACCACCTGGTGATGGGGTTCATAAATTAAATGTCTATGCATTAGACAATCTAGATATTTGGGAATATCAAAAATTTCACTTTACTATAGATGATACCATACCTATAATTCAATTGGAATCAGCGGTGAATAATAGTCAACAAGTTCCTAATGCGCTTATCGACCTGATAATTAACGATTCCAATATTGAGAGAGTGATATATAATTGGAATTCTGATGTGAATCAAAGCTTAGTGCTTCCATTTCAGGTGAATCTCCCTACTGCTGATGGAGATCACCAATTATCGGTGTATGTGAGAGATGCTGCGGGAAACTGGGGATCAGCTCTGTATCACTTTACAGTTCGAGTTGAGCTCTCTCCTGATTCAGATAACGACGGTTTATCAGATTATATCGAATTTTTGTTAGGTACGGATCCCACTCAAATAACAGATAGTATTACTGGGGCACCCTTAGTTATCCACGATCTACAAAATGATACATCAGATGATTTGATAGATGTACTTGTGTCTCATGACCATATTCCTGCTCAAAATTGGATTATCGGATCCGTAAGCGAGGATGGGCTTGAAGATCAAACCGATTATTATATTTTTACCTCAGAGATTCGTACCACAGGTATTGTGTTTCTGCAAAGTAATCTACCAGGAGTAAAGCTCCATATCTTTGACTTGGAAGGACGAGTCAATTCTACAGATGAGTTCAATCTCGAAAAATTAACCTCTGGCAATGGTGCAGCTCTTTCTACAGCCATCGATTTTATACCAAATGCGATGCCCTATCTTGTCGAGATTCCCATTCCCCTGGCAGTCGAATTACTGGTTATTCAGATAGATGGGGGATATGCAGGGAATTCCATTTACTCGCTTTGGATTGAAGAAAACCCTGTTCAAACACATATCCAATTAATAAGCCTTTTACTCAGTTTACTTCTGTTCATTGGGCTACCCTTTATGTTTTTTCTGATCCTTCGCTGGGAAAATCGACGAATGACAAAGAAACAACAAAAATTGGAAGAAAAACTGGAATTAGAATCCGATTTTATTGTTGAAAGACCGATATCAAAGAAACTCCCACCTATAGTTAAAGTTCGCTTTTCAGAGTGGGTTTTTTCAAGTTTCATTCTCCTTATAATGGTTTTATTATTCACCGAGTTAAGTAGAGAAAAATTTCTGAACCAAGTTACTGTTCTGACCGCTAAAGGGTTTGTTGATCTGGGATACCGAATTTTCTTCCTGGCTGTGACCATGATAGTACTTGGAGGTATTCTTTCATTGTTTAACTGGGGAAAAAATTGGTTTCGTGGTCAAAGTTTGACGAAAACCCAAATTTCTTGGACCCGTCGCTTTTTGAATCTAAGTATGAAAATTGGGATAATTCTAGTAGGCTATTTCATTCTCTGGATTCTATTTTTACAATTCATTGTTGTTTTCGAAACATATGTTTCCTCTTCATCCTATTTAACTGATATCCTGGACATTTTTAAGGCCTTTTTTGTTGAAGACCTTTCTACCCCCCCTACACCAGACCAGTTCAGTCTCTTATCTAATATGGGAATTTTAGAACTGATTTTCATAGTTTTTGCTCTTCCCCTTGCTCTTTATATGTTTATATTGAATTTTGCAGGGGGAACATCGGTTAGAAAAGTATTCCAACCTGTAGAACAGAAAAAGAGTCGCTGGAATTATAAAACGCTTATCCTTGGAATAAGCTTATCTATTGAGATTTATCGCATTTTCTCAAATTTACTTAATTTTCTTATCTCCATCTTCTTTTCTGAGAATGCTTCTTTCTTTTTTATTCAGATTTCCGAGTTACCCTGGTGGCATCAGGTGGTAACGTGGATTAGTCAAGAAACATTAATCAGTACACCCGTTCTCTATGGATTATATTTTGAATTACAGGGAATTTTCTTCGCATGGGTGATATATACTAGTTTACCCTCTGTTTTTAGGCGTTTTATGTCTGGATCAGGCTACTCGAAATCTATTACACGAATCGGATTTTTCCTTTTGGGAATGTTTGTCATCTTTCTACGAACTCTTCATCTGCTACTACTTGTCCCAGTAGGTGTACCTAGTTTCCCCTTTAGTGTAATTCTTACCGATCCGTTTTCAATTCTTATTCTAATAGCTATGATCTCTGAATCACTCGAAATATTAGGCTTTTCATTGGGCTTAATCCTGGTATTATATCTCAGGAAGGTTCAAAAGCATCCCCAGAAAGAGGAACCTCATTATGTACAACCATTAGAGATAGAAGAACCACTCGAATCCCCTGTCATCACCTCTTCAATCATCTTATTACATGAAGAGGAGTGAAGGTTTTATAATTGGAATATGTCGAACAACAATGATCATGAGGATAAGAATTCCGAAATTAATTCGTTCTATACATACCTATCCTATATCATTCTTATTTTTTGTCATAATTTCAGGAGTACAACAACCTCCACTATTCAGATCCTCTTCAAGTCCTGAGTTTTCTGACTCTCGGAGATCACTCAATAAATTATCTTGTATACCTGTTCACAAAGGAATAGCTGCTGACATTCCAATTTATATTGATGGGAATGACAATTTTGTTAACCAAGCATGGATGAACGGATGGCCTGGGGATGGGACTTACGTTTCTCCTTATATCATTGAAGAAATCAACCTACCCGTTGCATTTGTCTATGGAATAGCGATTTTGAATACCAATGTTCATTTTGAAATTAGTAACTGTATAATAAATGGAGGATCGGAAGGTATTCATGTAAGAAATGTATCTAATGGTTATATTAGTGGTAATACTATTACGAATGCTACTCAAAGTGGAATTTGGACTCTGAATTCGAGAGATTGTACGGTCTCTAATAACTCAATTACAGAATGTGGTGATGGTATATCGATCGATAATTCATCTAATCTCACCCTGGAAGATAATCTGGTAACTTCCAATATTGCAGATGGGATTAACCTACATTTTTCTCATTATAGTGTCGTTATAGATAATTCCATTACTAATAACAGTAACACAGGCCTGAATGTTGATGAATCCGAGAATAATATTCTGTATGGTAATATAGTGATGAATAACAGCTACTATGGAATCACTCTAGAGCATGGAACAAGGAATAATACCATCTCTAATCATTACTTTGGTGGGAATAATGGTGGAAACTGTCAGGCAACCGATAATGGAATATCAAACATTATTGAATACAATTATTGGGATGACTGGCTCCGTCCAGATAGTGATAAAGATGGAATTGTCGATTCACCTTATGAAATTGATGGAACCGCAAATAATCGCGATTTATATCCGATAACATTATCTCCTCCTTCAAAGACACCCCCAAAACCCATAAACGTTAAATGGGGGATTCTCATTCTATTTATCATATGCGGACTTCTAATTTTGATGCGAATCAGAAAAAAGTAATTCCCATTAAGAAGAATCACAAGAGGAAATTCGTAACCGGAAGTAAGAATGTACATACTTCTTAGTTGAATATGGGGGAAAAAAATTGCATGAAAAATCACCTTTAAAGGGATTCCTCTTCCCTGGATTTTCATCTGATGAGGAAATTGATTTTTGAGGAGACCATAAAGGAGTAAATTGGAAAATGCGATGTTTCACACGAAGATCACCCGAATCGACGATAAAAGCAAAACTAGAAAAGAAAAAAGCGATTATTCAGGATACAACCGAACGCTCTTCGAAACAGAAGAGGAGAAAATAATCCAAATATTTTAGAGAGGATCCTTATCTCATAGAATCAGGAAAGTTATTTCTTTAAAAAACCGATTTAAGGAAATGTAGATCAATTTCAATGTAGGCGTTCAACATATTTAAGATAATTGCAATAGATAAAGAATTAACTTCCAGTACACCAGAAAATTTCAAAGAATATTCAGAATCAGAAGCATTAGAAGCATGGAATTTATACCAAGAAGGATTCATCCGTGAGATGTATTTTCGAGCAGATCAATCCAGTGCA
>JAEOTQ010000079.1 GCA_016839785.1 Candidatus Hodarchaeota archaeon
AAGAATTCACCGTGAAGGAGAGTATGCTGAGTAGCATAGATCTACGGCCTTTTAAAGAGTTACCGCTCAGAGATTTGGATCTGAGAGGGAATCATTTACGCACGATCGATTTGACCCCGCTAGAAAAACATCCAGACATTAAAAATATACGATTGGATAGCAATCCATACCAAAAACCGATAGATTTAACCCCGTTGGGGCAATGCGAGCATTTGGAAATGGTGACGCTGTATGCAGGAGAAAATCCACGGTGGACAGCAGAGTATACAATAGACCAGTGGCGAGAGGACATGAGCAAGATCCCTACAATACAATTACCCCACCCAGAGCAAGTAAACCCTGAATTAAGCATCCAGATCCGAGAAACATACACAGTGGAATATGACGAAGCAGAGTGGACAGTAGAAGCACGAGGAGGGAAGTGGGTGTATTATCGCCCTAAAATTTTTTTCTCAACCTAGAATGAAGAAAAACATTTTATCCTTTTCGTTTTATCCCTTATTCCTGCGATCGAAGCGACTAGATGAACTAGAATGTCACTGCAATCCTATTTTTTCCTCGGGCGACCTTTGAATTCCTTATTAGCTGGATCAGCAGTTGCAATAGGTGCTTTAGCAGCCCTATCTTCCCCTTTAACAACCACCCAACTATGGTACATTATCTTTGGATGTATTACTACGGGATTCATTTCGGCATATGGGTATGCAATAAATGACATTTTTGATGTTGAAATCGATAGAATTAATGTTCCACATCGTCCGATTCCTTCTGGTTCTGTCAGTTTAACTGGAGCAAAATGGTTTTCAGTTATAACTCTCTCGTTAGGATTATTTTTTGCGTTTTTAATTGACTTTGTTGCGATATTATTAGCGTTGAGTGGAGGTATTCTTCTCTATCTATATGCTGCGCACTTTAAGAGATCTGGGTTTCCAGGAAATTTGATTGTGGCTCTATTAGCAGCTATTCCATTCATTTTTGGAGGATTTGTAACAGCGAGCTATTCTACCCTTATTTATCCCGCTTCCTTCGCTTTTCTAATGAATTTAGGAAGAGAGCTAATAAAAGATATTGAAGATGTGTATGGAGACAAATTAGAAAATGTGCAATCCATCGCATTGCGTTATGGAGTAAAGCCTGCTCGAAACCTTGCATACATTATTCTGTTTACCCTCGTACTAATAATACCTTTTCCGATACTCTTAAGGTATTATACTAGTATCCCATTCTTTCTTGCCGTGATTCTAATTATTGGATCAATCTTGTATACGGTTCCATTGTCTTTCAACCATCCAGAAGATATCATCATTCGTAATACAACGTCAACAAAACGAATCCTCAAGATCTGTATGACTATTGGGGTCGTTGGTTTCATGTCAGAAGGTTTTATTAATCTGATTCGTTTCACTTTCAATTAAAAGTCGAATTTAAATCATATTATTGCTTGAATGCTTTCAAGAATGATTGTAAATGGAATCACTATTAATATCGAAGGAGTCATGTCCCCAACATGGATATCTTTTATTTCTAGTACACGTAAACCTAATCCAAGAATCAATACACCCCCAACAACACTAACCATTCCCTGAACAGATTCACTTAATTGGGGGCCAATAATTGCTGAGATGATTGTGATTGCACCCTGATAGACAAACACTGGAATAACACTGAAAATCACACCAATACCCATTGATGCTGATAAGACGATAGACATAATACCATCTAATCCAGATTTAATCAGTAATAAGTCGATCTCCTGATTGATGCCATCTTTAATCGCTCCAAGAATTGCTAAGGGACCAGTTTCGAATATGATTGAAGCAACAACAAATCCCTCAACAAAAGTACTTTCTGAGCTTTTAGCTCGACCCTTAAACCATTCTCCCAACTTATCAATATTTGATTCGATCTTGAGTAAAATTCCAATTATCCCTCCAAAAACCAAAGAGAATAGTACAACTAGAAATTCCATTTCAGATAGAGGATAAGAAAGAAACATTTGGACTCCAATTAGTATTGTTAACAAACCGATACTTCTAATGGTTATTTGTTTCATTTCTTCAGAGAAAATTACTTTTCCAATTGTAACCCCAATTATTGTTCCAATAATTACGGCCAGACAATTGATAATTGTTCCTAGCATTATTTACACTCTTTTTTTTCTTCAATTTTATTGTGAATACGATATCTAGATTTACTTTATAAAAACAATTAGGCAAAACAATCGACGCCTTCATATATCAAAGGAGAAAAGCACAGTACATGTCAAGTAGGCTGATTGGAGCTAATTTAGATGAGCATATCTGATAAACGAGTACGTAAAAAACGACGATGGGGTAAAGTCTTCGAGTATACTAGTTATGAACGATCATTACTCGTAGGTGACGAATATAATACTTTGCTAAAAGATTTAACAAAAGATTATGAAAAACGTAAATCTGTCGTTGTTACTCCTCAGGAAATAGCTGCCCGTAATGATATCCGCGTTTCTGCAGCCAAACAATTATTGACAGAACTGGTAGAGAAAAAGATCCTGAAAAAAGCGTTTTCCAATAGACGATTATGTGTCTATGTGAAAGCCTGATAATTTCATTTGATTGTTTTTTCAAAACGAGTGGATCTCGTTTAATTCTGCAATTTCTTTGGTGGGAAGGGTTAAAAGAACTACTTTATTTCTTCACCTAATTTCTTCTGAACTAGACTTATGTCTCCCTAGAATAAATCACTCAGAGCTTGAAGGTGTGATAAATTGGTTTTGATGAAGAATATAGAATTAATGAAGTCTTTACTTCGTACTGGTTGGGTTCGAGCTGGAGTTCCAAAATGCGATATTGAATCCTTAGCAGATCATTCCTGGGCTGTCAGTGTTTTTACATACTTCTTTTGCTTGGAGGAAAATTCTTTAAGAATGAACCAAGAGAGTCTACCTCCTCTTAACACAGAAAAAGCGGTTTTACATGCACTATTTCATGATTTTCCTGAATCCGAGTATATGGATATAGATAAAAGCATATATAATCTAGCAGATACAAATGAAATTTTCAAATTCTTCCAGACTATTGAGGAGGGAGCTGTAACACGTATCATAAACCAATTAGATACGGAAATTGGAGCTACATTACTTGAATTATTAGGAGATCATGATACAGCTGAATTCAGAATTGCTAGAGTCGCTGATCATATTGATGTGATGAGTCAGGCTTCATTGTACTCGGAAAAGAAGTGGATTACTTTAGAACATGCAGAATCTTTTCGAACCTATGCTATCAACCAGCTCGAAGAATATTTGACAGAGTTCTTATTCTTAAAGCCGTATTTAGAGGGAAAAGGTTTTCTTGGGGAGAAAATCTAGAAGCTTAGTTTTATTATTCTTGTAACCCAGTATATTCAATTACTTTCTTAATAAACTCTACACTAGTCGCCATGAAATTGTCGGACTCGGGTAGCTTAATACCAAGCTTAAAAGCATGCGCTTTTTCAAGTAGTGGATAAAAGGTGGAAAATTCAGACTCATTTCCCCAAACTTCAAGGATTTCCTCATGGATATCAGGTTTCACAAGATCCATTGATACAGATTTTACTCCTGCTTTATGACAAGAAAGACCAAAGGCAATATCAATTATTGATGCCCCTATCAAATAATCTAATTCGTCTTCAGGTAAATCTTCTTCCTTTGCAGTCTTTATTATTTCATCAATTTGAGATATTGCCTCTGCGATCAATAATTTTGCAGACTCTTGAACTTGCTCATCGGAAAATTCTAGCTTACTGAAAAGATTCTCACCAAAGATGAGCTCTCCTTCTTTTGCATATAGTGCATGGATATGTGTGAAATCAGGACCGAATTTTTCCAACTCAGCGATGTCATCTTCTTTTAATATCATCAGATCAAAAATATGAGCTATTTCAGGAGTGACAATTTCTTCTGCAATATTAGATATGGTTTCAATAGCTTTTTCCGAATCTTTGTCTGCAGTAAGAACAATTAAAAAGTTTATATCGCTTTCCCCGACAATGTGTAATCTCTTTGCATAGGATCCATAGATCATTAAGCTTTTAATATCTTTTTTCAATTCAGGAGATTCTAACAATTTTTGAGATACTAGTCTCACTAACATTTCGTATTCGCTTGCTTCATCTACTGGGAGACTGGTAGAGCTTTCACTCAGATCTGCTTCTTCCATAGAATTCACCTCGCCGATTACTTCTTTGATTAAAGCGACTGAAGATCTCACTTGAGTTTTCATTGCGGGGTTTTCTGCTATTACTTGCTTAAGAACTGATGTTAATGATGCTTCACCTTGATTAAGACGTACCTGCATAGCATATTCACGAATTAGCTCTCGTAACTCTGATTCTTCCATGATAAGACCTCCATTGATGAAAAGAGACCCTTTAATTCTATTAATTCTCTGATGAATTTAGATTTTATAAAGATTCGATTCGTATAGAAATTTAGCAGACTCTATTATTACTCGTATGACTAATACTCTCGCATCATTCTTAAGCTTATTCAGTTCTACATTGGAAAAATAAGAATGATAAAAGAGGTAAGTTACTACTCTAAAGGCAATGACAGTAAAGACTCAAATAATAAGTTGATAAGCAATTGATAAACTGCCTTAGTTGAATTTAACGGATTAAACAATTTCATTTTGACAAAGCGTAGGTATTAGTAATGATCGATGCACATGCACATTTATTACCAGATTTCATGAAAAATATTGAAGAATCGATAGAAAATGCGAAGATATCGGGTCTCAAGGCTGTAATAAATAGTGCAATTGAACCACACCAATTTACTTTCGCAACCCAGCTTGCTAAAACTCATTCTGATTTCATTTTTACTACCCTGGGATTTGCCCCCCAAAGGATCAAGCATATACAATTTGACGAATCATACAAGGCAATCAGTCAGAACACCTCTATAGTTGCAATTGGAGAAGTTGGATTGGACTATCACTGGATTCCTGAATCTCATTGGCGGAGTAAACAGCAAGATATCTTTAAACAGTTTATAGAGCTTGCAAATACGCTTGAGAAACCGTTAGTTATCCACTCTCGGAAAGCGGAATCAGATTGTATAGATATTTTGGAACGATTTGCCAAAGTACCAGTCCTAATGCATTGTTTTGCAGGGAACATGAGTGAAACAACCAGAGTAATAGATTTAGGATGGATGATATCAATCCCAACTGCGGTTGTTAATCGGAAGAAACATCGTAAAATTGCACGGAAAGCACCTTTAGAGCATATTGTTGTAGAAACGGATTCTCCCTTCCTCAGTCCTATCCCAAGGAAGCGGAATGAACCAGCTAATGTGAAATATGCAATTGAGGAATTAGCAAAATTGAAACATTCGACTTTCGAAGAGATTGATAGGATTACAACCCGAAATACAGAAAAATTATTCAATATATAACATTCCAGAAGTGATACAACACCCATGACGAGTCTTAAATACCGTGAACGCACTATCCAAAAAATGAGTAAGACCAATTATGATATTCTCATTATTGGAGGAGGAATAACTGGTGCAGGCATTGCTCGTGATGCAGCTTTAAGAGGTCTTTCAGTTGCATTAGTTGAGAAAGATGATTTTGGATATGGAACAAGTAGTGGATCATCGAAACTTGTACATGCAGGAATTCGTTATATTGGGCAAAAAGAATTTCGCCTCGTTCGAGAAGCATCAATTGAACGAAAAAAAATTCTAGAAATGGCTCCCCACATTACTAGACCTTTGAAATTTCTTGTTCCTCTACATTCGGACACAATCTTGACAAAAAATAAACTGAGATTGGTTGTCTGGCTCTACGATCTTTTGGCAAATTTCCGCAATTATACTTTTCATAGGATACTAGGTCGTGAAAAAGCAAGATCTATACTTCCAAATCCTATTCGAGAAACAAATTTTCAGGGAGCAGCAGTATATGGTGATGGACAAATGGATGATGCCCGTTTGACACTTGAGGTCATTTTATCAGCAGAAAAAGCAGGAGCTGATATTCTAAATTATTGTTCAGCTGAAGATTTTCATTTACAAAGTCCAGAGGGTCTAGACACTGTTACGATGCGTGATCTAAATACTAAACATGTGTTTACAATTCAAACAAACGCTCTAGTATTAGCATGTGGTCATTGGAGTGACAAAATTATACAACAAATCGACCCATCTATCCCCTCTCGTGTTCGACCTACAAAAGGAGTTCATCTAATAACAAAAAAATTCTACAATCTGGATTATGCTGTTGTCATTCCTGTTGAAGATGGAAGAATTATATTTGTTGTTCCTTTCGGTGAAAATCTGTTAGTTGGGACAACAGACACGGATTATTCAGATGATTATGATTTTATTCCAGTAACAAAAGAAGATGTAATTTATTTAATTGATGCTGTGAACTATCTATTTCCTGGAGCTCTCACGGAGCAGGATGTCATCAGTGCGTACTCAGGTTTACGACCCTTAATTCTTTCTGATACGGTGAAGTCTGAATCTGATGTTTCACGACAGCATGAGATCCGTATGGTTAGACCAAATACTTTTGCTATTACAGGTGGGAAATATACAACATATCGTGCAATGGCAAAAGAAATGGTGGATAAAATAATAAAACTCCTTGGTACTAAAATAAAGTCGTCTACAGATAAGGTTCCATTAAACGGATGGGTTTCAACAAAGCGGCGGGGTTGGGATGCTTGGTCAAGAATCGCATGTGAGAATATGGTGATACGCTATAAATTATCGGATCACGTTGCTCAACATTTATTGAGATACGGAGATAACTATTTAAAATTGCTAGATGAAGCAAAAGAAGACCCTCAATTGATGAAACTCGTTTCAAACAATCGATCGTACATCTTCGGAGAAATTAATTACTTTATTAAGCATGAGAAGGCGATTACCCTGCGAGATGTTCTATTTCGACGAACACAGATTCAGCTCTCTTTCGAGCAAGGCCTTGATTGCATTGAAGCAATTGCAAAGCACATGGGAAAAAATATGGGATGGTCTCAAGAAGAGATCGAGAATGAAATTAGTAAATACAAGAAAGCACTAGTATGGAACCCGTAACTTGTTTCATCCCTCTTTTGGCGATGAAAATTTTTCCGCGTAGACTATAAACATCCAGAGTACTTCTCTTGCAGTCAACGGTTCACCCTTTGCCGCTTCAGTGTTTAGTTCATGTATAAGATCATTATGGGTCTTAATTACTTCAAGGGTGGTTTTTTTCTCTTGAATTAATCTATTAAGAGATAAAGGTTTACCTTTACCAATTCCAGGACAAGTTTTCTGGGAATTTTTAGCCCATATAATTTGATTCTTGGATTTACTCTCAAGAAAAGTTATAGGATAATTCTTACATGCCTGTGGGCGGGATTGATAGATTGAGCAATTTGGTTTAGTGTAAAAGACACAATTTGAAGCTTTTACTTTTCTCAAACTTGGAATTATTTCACCTTCAGAAGTTTGGATAGATGAGAGAACTAATTTCTTTCTTGATACAAGATTTACATCGGACTCAATTCGATAAAATGAGATTTTTTTTAATAGGTAGTCAAAATCATTTTCTAATGCTTGATACAGGTTATACATATCAAGAAATGTTGTGGTAACTATGATTTTTGGATCGCAGCAACAGTGGCCACTCTGTTGACACTTAAATCGAACTTCCTGAAGTTTAGAAGAACTCAATAATAGTCTTCCTCCAGCGGTACATCATAATGGCAATTCTTACAGTATACTCTTGTTGATCTTCTTTCACTTAATGGATCTAAATAAACTTCCATGATAAACTGAGCCTGACATTTACCACATCGCTCTTTAGTTTCTTCAACTTTTATACGTACTCCAAGTGGTGAATTGTCTGGCATAATAAATTTCACACAAACATATTTTATCGATTTAACCTCGTTACCAATAATATAAAATAAATCGAAGAAATATCGAACTGTTTAAATTTTCCTAAATATTGTCTAATAAACCATTGTTTAGGCTTTGAGGGAATGATTTAAAAAAATTAAAATCAGAAATTAATAAAATCAGGGTAATCTGTCATAAAAAGACATAGAAAACAGATGATACCGATTAGGTGAAGTAGAAGTGCTTTAATCTTCGTAGGACTCTTCACGTAGCTTTTTCAGTTTTAATTGATGCGTAACGTAGCCAGCTATTTGATTCCTAAACCTTTTTGAATGGATACGAGCCGCTTTCGAGACTATATCTTTATTATGGTCAAATGAATCTGGAGACAAATGTGATTCATATTCTTTTACAATTTCTCTTGAAATTACCTTTACTGCGGATGTTCGAACCTTACCCATATTGCTCATTATCCTAGTGAGTATCTCTTCATTATTCTATAGATTGATGTCGTCTAGAAGAGTAATTACGCTTCTGGTAACGTTTACTCTAGAAATTTTTAAAGCTTTCAACCACTCATTTCAAGGAATCAGTAACATCTAAGTATTCAAGGAGTTAGGGTAATTTTTTGTGTTTCCTTTATCGTTGAAGACTCCATCGATAAAGAAATTTTTGTAGTTACCTCTGGCTGCTTGATTACCCAATTTAAGATGACGATGTTGCCTTCTAAGGTTGGTAATTCAATAATAGAGCTTTGTTCCGGTTCAAAAACGAGGTTAGGTGTTCCAGATATCTCAAATTTCAATTGTCGAAGGATATCACAATTTTTTGGTTGAGAAATTTCCCAGGATATTAATACTCGATTATCATAGAATTTTGATGTCTCGGGTGGGGGAAATAACATAGAAAACTGGGCTCCTCTTCATTTCATTTCTTGAATCCTGGAAAATATACTAATTGTTCTTTCTGGTCATAGATACAAATTCGATTACTAGCTAGGATATTCAACGCTGAGATTATCCGAGATTTCTCCCAAACTACTAATTGACTAATTAATGGTAGGGAAATTTCTCCATAATCACTAATTCCATCAGAAATAGCAGACAAAAAAGATCTGATCTCACCAGAGACGGAGAATGGTTCAAAAATATAACCATCGTCTTTTTTGTGAATAATACCTTCCTTCTCAAGGACATCAAGAGCAGTTTCTACATCCTGAATGTCACACTGCCACCAAGGCCGATGCTTGTGAAATAATGAAGTGATTTTATGAAGAGGAATTGGTTTTAGATTCACTCGCTGATACGCTAATCCAAATGTAACAAGTTCGGATGCTAACCTGTGAAAAAAATCTTCTTTTCCTTTGAAATTTGGTCTTACAAAAAGAGAATCAGGTAAAAGGGAAACAGGTAGATTAGAAGATAATTTCAAGTCTAAAAGATATGTAGAAAAATCTTCTGGAAAATAAGTAGTTTTTGCCGTCTCTTTTAATCCTTTGGTAAGTAGGGATTTAGCTTCTTTGTCAGCAGAATCAGAAATTTTCTTCAATTTTGCTGCAAATTTATCATGAAGCTCTTTAGTGGATCTTGGGTTCGGGATTGATTTTACCTCCACGTAAACACAAAACGACTTGAATATTAAAAGGTTACATTCGGAGTATCAATGAAAGGATCTGGGAAGAATAAAAGGGGTATATGATATGTAAACCATAGTTAAATCCTAAAAGAAACCACAATACAATATTACTTTGTTATTATCCGCCCGTGTTTACGGCCAGATTGTTTTAAAAGATGAGAGAGAGGAATATCTTGATATCTTCCATCAGGTAGCGTTCTTCGGACTAAAATTGGGAGAAGACGTTTTTTAATTTCTTGTTCAGCAATAAGAAGAGGATCTCCCTGTTCTTGAACCTCTTCAGAAGTTCGTTGTTTTGTGGTTTCCTCTGCTTCTGCTAATACAGGGGCTCCCATCGAAATTTGTAGAGCTCTTGCACCTAGAATGCGCGCATATTCAAACCTAGTCAGCATTTGAGGTCCAATTTCTATCTTATAATCTACGTTCGCCTCTGTCACGGAGTAACCAGCCCAAAATATCATTAAGAATTAAAAACGGTTTGGAAAGCCCAATACCAAACAAGAACTGACGAATTTACATGAGATATAAGTGAGTTCTTCTTGTTTATACCTAGGCTACAAATTGGAAAAAGACCCATGAAGAATGTAATATTGAAAAAAAAAGAGAAAAAAGGGATTTTCGGAGTTAAAAAAAAGAAAAAAGACGTAGACTCGTCTTAATCGAAGTCGTCTCCGCCCATGCCTTCAGGACCACCTGGCCCATCAGGAGGACCACCAGCACCTGCTTTTGCGGAAATTAT
>JAEOTQ010000080.1 GCA_016839785.1 Candidatus Hodarchaeota archaeon
TGCTGCACCAGATAAAGTTAATACTGGGGAATACGTAACAACACTAACCTGGTCTGATGGATCAATCGATCCAGCGATAATGGCTATCCCTCCTCCATCAGAATATCCAATATAACCGATTTTGGTGCTTTCAAGGATAATTGTGTTGTTTAACTGGAGAAGATCATTCCAATTCTCCATTACATATTCTTTAATCGAGTATAGGATGTCTGCACCTCCCTTCTGGAACGCGTCATAATACGCTAAGCTTTGCGTAGGTAAAACAATCACATACCCATGAGCCACAATCTGCGCCAAGTAATTAACCGCATTCATAAAACATGGATATTCTAGTTTGCAAAAATATCCAGGAGCATAAAGCAGAAGAGGAACAGAACTTGTTGCGCTTAGATTTGGATAAAGAATAAGAACTGGAATTTGTATGTTTGTTTGAGGATGAGTATAATTAATTGTGCTGTTTAAAACCAATTCCGAATTAGTCATACCAGTCTCCTCAATTTTTCCCTGATTTTGTCCCAATTCACCTAAGATTACATTTCTCTTTGAGTTTACTGCAAGAAGGATCAAAATAACTAGCAGGGAAATAACAGTAAGCTTTTCATTGTATTTCAAGAATTTAAATCCCTTTTTTATCTATCAAGATTTGATACGGAGCTTATCCATTTTTCTCACTTTCGATTGATGCTAAATTTCAAAACATCAATCACTAATTGCTACATCACAAAGATAATGGATTTATTTTATGATGTAGGTTTCATAATGCAGATACTCATCAAATTCAGTTATGAACTGAAATAACTAGTTATAAATAATAGAAATTTGTGCATGATAAATAGCAATGATTAGAAATATTATATTTTGAGCAAGTTTCCCTATTCCCCTTGACCAAAATGATTCACATCCAAAAGGATGGAGAAAAGAGAAAATGAGTGAAAAAGTATCTAGAGACGAAGAAACACTCAGTGAGCTGGCGAGAAAGGTTACGCAAATAAAAGATCATCTACGCATCCCTGATGAAGTTGCAAAAGGTATTAAGGCTCAATTCGAAGAAAGTTACAACGAAGCAAAGAAAAATATCTCTCAAGTTGGTGGTTCGGATGATGATCTGGCAAAAATGTGGGGGTATAATTTTGGAGCTTTATTGTATGCATATCTAGAGAGGAGAGATACATTAGAAGGACGACAAGCACTCTCATTTATCAAAATGCAATTAGGATACGAGTTGAATACTCATATCGGCGGATCCGAAATGTTGTTCGCTAGTTTTGTTTTAGGCCTTTCTATGAGGTTTATGCGAGGATTCGAAGCCCTCAAGAAAAAATTAATTGATCTAGAAGAAGCGATTAAGTCGTTCGAACAACAACCAGATACAAAAGAAGAAAAGCCCCGTATTTTTTCTAATAAACAATAACAGCAATTACATTTTTAGTCAAAAAGTAATTATTTTTTGATGAGTAACTTAGTACTTTTCGAGATATTACATGCGTTGAGTAATTTCAATTCGAAATACATACATGATCATGTGGATGGATTCGCTAGAAAAGAATCAAAAATCTAATTCAAAAAGTGATTACATGGAAAATATGGAGTTAATCTTCCCTCTATATTCTTAACTGTCTCCTTAAATAGCGAAAGACGTGAGAATTGTGCCCCAAAGGCAGAGATTGAGTCCTTTTCACCAAATATTGGAATGTGTGGTGAAATCAAATGAACATTACCGATCCTTTAGAGATAGAGCTCTATCCAATACAACCTACAGAATCCGAGGTAGAACTCCAGAGCTCATTTTCGAAGAAGATTCGGGGTTCAAATTTTGAGGAACAGGCAACAATTTTCATTGATAAACATCAATCCTTCTGGTTATGGAAGAAATTACGTTTAAATTCTTTAGTCAAAGAGTATATAGCTTCCTATCTGGCCTCCCGGCTTGGGATACGTGTACCACGATCAATTATTGCAAGAAAAGGCTATTCAATTGGTTTAATCCAAGAATGGATTGAGGATGTCAACGGCTTACCTTCTTTTATCAATAATCTGCCTAAAACAATCAATAAGACGGAGCTAATTGATCTTCTTGTCTTTGAGGCTTGGATTGGAGCTTTAGACAGACACGGAGGAAATTATCTTGCTTCTCGGAAAGGAAACCTCTGGGCAATAGATTTTGAATATAGCTTTTCAAATCACATTCATGGCAGTGAACTGTGTCTTTATTATCCTTGGATCAAGGATTCAAAGCATGAAATAAGAAAGTCCATTGAAAAATTACTTGTCCAAATTTCTGAAAAACAACTACTTGAAAAGAACGACAATTTCCTTGAGCTTGTTGATTTTGTACGCGATCCTAGAGCAATAGATGCTTTAAAACAACAGTTAATACGAATTTTTACACTATTAAAAGAAAATCTTGACGGACTAGAAGAAATCGTTGAAACTTATCTGGATAAAAGTTGTTCCCGATCAGAATTCAGCATTAGTTCATGCTAGGTTTGTTATCGAAACCTCAATAATTTCCACTTTTGAGTAAGATTTCTATTTCCACTTTCCTTATATTAAAAGATTGATTTATCCAGAGTCATCACACAGGGAATTTCACCAATGACAAAAGAAAGGGATTTTGGCCATATTTGTCAGAAAAACACATGTCACTACTGTTGTGTAGAAACTGAAATGCTTCTTACAAAGAAAGATGTCCAGCGGATCGTTCGTTCAACATTAATCTCTCCTACAGAATTTGCCATTCGGAATGAAGAAGGTTATTTAATGCTTCAGAATAGGCACAAGGCAAATGAATCTCAATGCTTTTTTCTAAATGAGAAAGGATTATGTTCAATCTATCAAATTCGACCTGAAGGATGTAAATTTTACCCAATTATCTGGAATTTCGAAGATCATCAAGCAATTCTTGATGATTATTGCCCACATTGCGGAGAATTCGCATTAAAGTTATCCAGTACCTCTGATAACTTAGAGAATTTCATCTTTAGACTTTTTGGTAAGTTGTGACTTAGAAATATTGTAGAAAGATACAAACATGAAACGAGCTTTATTAATCAGTTTGAATTTTTATTGCAATAATTTTTAAGAATTTCTTTAGCAAAAGACAGATAATTCAAAATCTCTAGGTCATACTATTCGATAATTTTGACTTTGTTATTTGCAACGCGCTTGTCATGCACGTTTAGCTATCATATAATGATCTCGCCTCTATGCCTAGATTACCTATCATTTGTGCGATACCTCTAAAGAAAAAGTTATAAATAGAAAGTCATACATGTCATACAGGAGTTGCGTATAATGCGCGCTTTATCTTGGAAACTAATAGGAAGGTAAATCACATGAATGAAAATGAATCGAAAAAAGATCTGGAAAAAGAACCCGAAAACGTTAAAGAAAGATTAAGATCCGATAATGAAGATTGGGAGGAAAAAAAAGCCAAATTAAAGAATGTTACTATTCGTGGTATTGATAGTGACACCTATGACCATTTTTCACGTAAGATAAGAAATCTAGAGATGAATTTAGGAGACGCTATCTCCAAAATGATGGAAGATATCGTCAGAGATTTAGATGACTCTATTGATCATCTTCCAGGCTTACGAGCTCGATCTACGTTCAACAATTTTAAACTTGAAAGGGTATCAATTTCTCACTATGGTAAACTTGAAGTAAGTAGGGCTGATCTTGAGGGAGCAAATGCAAGAATTGCATTTTCACATATTGATAGGCTTACTTTCCTTCCTGATGTGACTCGTGATGTATTTAATCGCTATGTTAGAAATGTAAGTCATTGTGATACTGTTAGAATGCCATCCATTTTCCCTAAACTCATTTTGTATTCAAAGATTGATTTCTGTGAAAAGATAGAGATCTATGAAGTAGAGGGAGAAGGGGATACAACAAAGAACACATCATCCAAAGATTAATTGAGGTATCTTAAATTAGAGGTTGTGATCTAATGAGTGTTAAAACTATTAACCCAATCCAATTAAGAACACTTCTCTCTAAGGAAATAGAGGAATATCGTACAAGTTTTCTAAAGAAAAAAATCACTTACGAGGAAATGCATTCCCTGTTTGATCAAATTCTTTATGAAAGAGAGATAATGATTTCTGAATTTGATGCACTTAAAGAGGCAGTGAAAAGTGGTATTCAGAAAGATCACTTTAATGAGCAATCCTTAAACCTTTTAATAAGAGAAGTCGATGAATTACTCTATAATGACTTCTATTATTTATCGAAAAAGTTAAACTATTCACCAGGTGAGGTTCTCACATTTTTAATGGAAGATTTCATCTCTAGATTTGATGGAGTATTTCCTGACTTCTCTGCAGAGAGTTTAAGTAAGCTTCTGAACATAAAGTCAAAAATTTCAATCAACCGTCAGGATCAGCTTGCAATTACCAATGAAGATCTTTTGGATCTATCAGATTCTAATACACAAATTGACTTCAATTACATTGACACACTAGAGTTTATTAATGTGGATGTAAATTCTTTTAGTAGATTTGTGGGCTCAATTAGCCATTGCAATCTTGTGAGGGTACCACAAACAATACCTAAACTACTTTTATATGCCAAGTGCCGCAATTGTTCTTATTTCGAGTTTTTCGAGGAGGCAAATTATCCTCAACTCAATGCAAAAAAGTTAGAATACGCTAAAGAGGCAAATGAAGTTGTAGAAAATTGGAAAAATGGGAAATAAAATCTGTGTGTTGTGGATTTAGATAAGATCATCTTAAAAAGGATTGATTGACTACATTTTTCGAATTAAGTTACATTTATTTTAAATAGCAAGGATTTTCAGATTTTAGCAGATAGTTCCTATTTATTAAAGAAGGCAAACTTGCTTTACGGGATTTTTTTCTGGTTAAAACGAAAAGTTTTTGTTCAAAACCAAGACCGATCGAGTATGGTTTCTTCTCTTTTATTAGAGGATAAATTAAATGAAACTGAGATTAATAAGTGGAATTCTTATTCTAATTGCAGTGCTTTTCTTTCAGAATATAGGGACACACGCCATTTCTATGAATACCATAATATTTCATTCTAGTGTTAAGAAGGGCGCCACTTTTCAATGGAAAATCGAAACAATCAGGACAAGTAGGAACCAAACTAGCTGGGAGTGGAAATGGGCCAACTTTGTTACGCTTACTCAAGGCGATTACATATCTATTGAATGGTTAGCAAATCCTAATGACACAACTGAAATCGATGTTCGTGGACCTATCCGATATGATGTTCTTACAAAAGTAGGCTCCCGCACGTTGAATTTCAGTAACCAAGAAACTTTCTTTAATTTTCTAATTGCACCTATTTATACAATAAGTGAGTTTGGAAAAATTGAATCTGGATTTAACGCTTTAGAACGATTATGGTTTAGGAGCTATAAGTTACCTAATGCTTATATTCCAACCGATTACGGAGAATATATTTGGAATTTCGATATGCAAAATGCTACATTACAAAATACAGGAGAGAATGCAAGTAAAGGTACAATCGTACTTGGACACGTCATTTCGCAAAAATTTTACGAGACCGAAACACAGGCTATTCATGTTTTTGATGTAGCTTATGATCCAATAACAGGCTTTGTAAAGAGGATGAAATTCCCTGCTACTGGGGTGTATGGTTATCCAGTTGCCAACAGTACTCATGATATCACTGAAGGCCTGAATGAACTTCTAATTTCCTCTGTTGATCATAAAACGGCTTCAGGATACGAGGTACCAGTCATTTTATCAGGATTTTTTGCGATTATAAGCTTAAGAACTATTGTGCACATCCGAAAAAAGAAGAAGATCTGAATGAGAGTTAAGATAATCCTTTTAACAGTAATTTGTATAATGCAAGTGTCAATTCCGATATTCATTGACACGGAAAACGTTAGTGGGTTGGATCCTTTTGAGACAACAGAATTTTCACAGGTTCAGCAAGATCTTATGAGTATTTCCATTACACAACGATTTTTAAAGGTGAAAGAAGAAACTGAACTAAGAATCCAAATCAGTAATCCCTCTAATAAGACTACCACCTTTATTTATTCAGTTTCGGCCCCAAATTTTTATTTTAGAGACCAAGAAAACGAAAATCAAGGATTTATGAAGAAAAACGTTACGTTGTTCCCTCTTCAGATTAAGAATTTTTCTCTACTTTGCTGGATTAAATTAGATGATAAACAAGTAATTTCCACCGTTCAGGTTCTCTATGCCAATTTACATGATGTTGATCAGAATTCCACACTGTCTTCAGTCAAAGATTGGGTTTGGGTATATAGTGATTTCAATGAGATGATAAGACCTAAAATCACCAAATCCCCTTTTCCTTTATTCTTTTCCGAAGATATATTTGTATATTATTCAATTCATTTCAACGAATCTGCTCCGACTGGTTATATTAGATTTCATATCAATAATATGATTGATGAAACACAAGAATATCGAATTATTATTTCTAATAACAGTCAATCTCTTAAATTTGAAACAGTTTTCTATAATGGTTTTCATTGTTCATTAGTATGTGGAGATAAAAATGCATATGAAGCTCGGTTCAGTTACTCACTACCGAACGGATCTCTTTGGGCACTTATACCCCTCTCTGTAAGATTTTTCCTTGATAGCGATTTATTAATTCATCAAAATATGTTAATAGAACTAAGAAATAATGACATTAACTCTGAAGAAATCTTAGAAAAAAAAGGATCTTATCGATTAAATTCTTCTGAACAGATTTCTGTCAAAGTACCGATTAATGCAGAATTGGAGGGGAATTTCACGGTATTTACATTATCCAATAGATCTGGAGTTACCATTCCGATTCTTCTTGACACAGAAATTAGAGAAGACTCTATTTATCTCAAAATAAATGAGGAAACGTTCTCTGAATCATTAGTCCTATTCATTTATAATCCTGAAAGCTTGAGTCTTTTCACTTCAAGCCATGTTAGTCTTGTTGAGGTAGAAAAATATCCAATAGAGACAACATCAAATAAAATGTCATCGTTTCTAATTTTGCTTTCTTCTATTGCAATAGCGATCCTTGTTCTAGTGAATAAAAAGCACAGAAAATGAAATTCGGTTTTTTCAGGAAAATATCTTCAAAAGTAGAGAAATTCTAGTGTAAACCACACTGTATATACACAATATGACATGTTAGCCCCAAATCCTTTTGTTAATATTATAAGATAATGGAAATAGACAGTAATAACATTTCTTTGGAGAAAAATCACTAATGCAATTCATGGCACCAAATCAACTTGAGGAAAATCTAGCTATGGATCTAACATACTCAAAGGGGCAAGTTCTAAGTTCAATGAATAGTAAGGCACATAATCTTGCGTCAAAGGCTTTTATTGAGAATATTACTAAAAATTTGGGGGATCCATCATTATTTTCAGGTACAGCAAAAGTAGAAAAACAAGTGATTAGAATTTTAGGTCACCTTTTTGACCTTCCTACTTCAGGTACAGGTGCTCTTCTAACTGGTGGATCAGAAGCCAATATTACAGCCCTCTGGGCTATTCGAAATAAAAGAAGGGGAAAATTTCGGCTAACCGATCCACTTGAAATTGTAGCTCCTGAGTCTGTGCATATATCATTTGATAAAGCTGCCGATCTATTAGGATTAAAACTCGTCAAAGTTCCAATTACTCCTAAATATCAGATTAATCTTAAATTAGCGGAAGATGCTATAACAAAAAATACTATTGCGATAATAGGGGTAGCAGGAACAACAGCTTTTGGAACTATTGACCCTCTAATAGATCTTAATACATTATGTCTAGACCATCAATTTGACATGCACATTGATGCAGCATTTGGAGGCTTAGTCTTTCCGTTTTTGCCCCAATCAAAGGAAACACACTTTCTTTCTTTTGATCTGAAAGCGGTGGCATCTATTACTGTTGATATCCACAAAATGGGCCATGTTCCCATCCCTGGAGGAGGATTATTGTGGAGAAATACTTCCTATCCTAAAGCTATCCAATTTACACTCCCATATTTAGCTGGAATGCCAAAACAATCAACTATCACAGGTACTAGGTCAGGAGCCTCCACCATTGCCTTTCTGTCTTTATGGAATGAAATCGGATTTGAAGGATATCAAGAGATTGTAAATTCGTGTGTTAAGAATACTCTATTTCTTGCCAAGGAATTGGAAAAACGTGGACTGATCATTCCAATAGAACCGTCAATTAACATACTAGGAGCTAAAACACCAAGGGAATTCCCCTTAGATGTCCCTAAATTACATAAAAAGCTTTGGCAGAAAGGATGGACGACTTCGATTGTAAATGGGTGTCTACGCTTTGTTATAATGCCTCCAACTAGAAAAAGTAAGCTAGAGGAACTTTTACTTCTTCTAGATCAACTAATTGACCAGCAATAAAGATCATGATAAATTCAATTCCCTCAATATCCGCTCTTCTGTTATTTCTTTTCCATAAATGAAAGTATCATTAATTTTAATCGCGGGAAGGGTATATACTTTACGCCTGAGAACTCTAGTTAATGATTCGACCTTCTTTAGAACTAGGTCGGGATGTTCTTCCTGAATTCTATTTAATAACCGTCTAACACGGACACACCGAGGACAAATTCGGGAATGGAAAAAGATTATTTCATTATTCATTTATAACACACCTTGATAGGTGATTTTACACCAATTACATGAATGTTTCACTTTTTAATTCTTAATTTTTCCTCGCATGAGCTCAAAAATATCTCATGGCAGCAGAATTTTTAAACTAATTGAACTCGAGAAATAGAGATTGAACACTTTTGTCAAAAAAAAGAATAAATGAGACGGGGTCTTGTATCAATGAATATCCTCACTGCAGATATTGATTTAACATTTATCTTCTTATCTATAACGATAGTGGCTGGGATTTTTGTTATTTATAAGTCAATTAGACATTACCAGTTAATTAGATCGCAGGAATATTTATTACTAGCGTATTACTTCTTTACTCTCACTTTTTTCGCCCTAATTCGAATTGTTTTCGCCTACTTTTCATATGCAGATATTTGGTATTATGCTCAAGATGATCGCTATTGGAATTTTTGGAATTTTATATGGCTATTTGAGATTTTGCTTAATACTGCTTGGGCTATTGGTATTATTGCGTTATTAATTCATGTCTATAGACTCATTGATTGGAAAAATAGGCATACTGTGTTGAAAACAACACTAATTCTTTTTTTCATAGAAGGCGTGTTACAAGCTATTTATTATTCTCTTTTTATAATTAGTATGCACATTTCGCAAGATTGGGCAACAGCCAGTTATACAACTGGCTCAGATGTGTGGTTTTTACGATTATGGGTTTTCCAGTTCTTTTTTCAGTCTGTTAATGGTGGTACACAATTCTATATGGTCCTCCTATATCTTCTCTTAGGCCTTGCATATTTGACACTAAAACCCCTCAATGAGACAAGAAATATAAGATTGTCAAGGTACCTATGGATCTTTTTTAGTGTAGGACTAGCTCTTAAATGGTTTGCTTTTTTAAGTTTTGAAAATGATTTTCAATTCCTCGCTTCGTTATTTCCCTTCTTTACAGATGTTAGAACAATATATTTTGATCTTAACCTACATGAATTACTTGAAACAATTAGTACATTAGCGTTAATGATAATTATAGCATTATTTCCTGAAACGCTTTTAATTACCGAATATCAATTGATTCAAGGGGTACATTTGTATCGGTTTATGGACAGCAAGGGAGAAAGTTATAAACGACGCTTTCAACTCTTAGACACCGAGAAGAGTTTAGCAGAGTATGTGCAAAGTATACCGCCTGAACTGATACAAAAGGGTTCTTAAAATAACTTATCATCAAAGATTAATTATTTTAATCTCGGAGATAATAACAAATGAGTTTTACTAATGAAAAAAAGGTCGATCTTTCGGGTGAAGAATTTATCCGAGTTATTTCTAATTGTGGAGTAACTTATGAGGGTGTGGTAACCAATGTTTATGAAATATACTTGTTTTAGAGAATGATGATCTAAAATCCTTTATTGGCTTAGATTCGAACTCGAGAATCTCCAATCACACCTCTTCAATGATGAAATAGTTTTCATTTCAGAAATCTTAAAAAGAACTGGAAATGGAAAAAGAATTAATAGAATGAAAGAGAAAACACACCTAGCATAATCTAAAAGGGAATGCTGTTGCTAACAAGAGAAAAATTAAATCAGCTATCTGAAGAAGAACTCGAGAAACTCTATCAACAAAAAAAGGCTGGTTATGATCAAAAAATTGCAAAAAACCGGCGAATTCGGGGATTATTACAACGGAAATTAGATTCCAAGACAGAAATTGTAAATAATCTCCAAAAGAAGATTGATGATTTTCTTATAGCTCATCCTGAAGTCGTCAAACAAGACTTTGACGACCAAGAACAAAACCCTACAGAATTAACGAAATTGATTCAAGAA
>JAEOTQ010000081.1 GCA_016839785.1 Candidatus Hodarchaeota archaeon
ACAGATGTTGGTATAATTTTTTTGTCATCACTTCGGAGTTGAAGAAGTAAGAGTGTGAGGCCTTTTAAGATTGTGACTGTGAGAGGTCATCGAATACGCGAGCTGTCACTTTGTCGGACAAAAATGAGCATGTTTTTTAATAATATCCCTTTTCTCTCATCCTATTTGCATCTTAAAAAGTAATAACGTAAGCAAAGGACATTGCTCTTTGAGTATACTCCTGTGGTGTGCCTTCGTTGAATTTCACCACAGTCCAGAAATGAATGGTTCTAATACCCATTTCCAAAATATCTATAGAAATAACTAATGTGGTAACACCACTTGAATCTGTGAAAACTGCGCCTAGGAACACCCCGTGATTCTCAATCCATTCTGAAGTGTTATCTTCTTTCATTCCTAGGTAGAAACTTATATTCGCTCCCTGAATAGGTAACCAATTTGCCACTGATGGTATACCTATTAATCGAACTGAAATATTTACACTATCTCCATCATGGAGAGTCGATCCATTTTCAAATTGACTATTATTTACAATGCATTTATCAAAAATCCAATCACCAGTTAATTGCGCATGGATGTGATCGATAGAGGCTTGGGCTAATCCATTCTCGTCGAGATTATAATCAGGACGAATGAAGATATGGTTTTCTGCACTTACTGTTGTAACTATATCGGAAGGAATCTCTAGGCCATATTGATGTGCAAGATAGGGAAGTAGGGGATCAAAACTAATCCATTCAACATATTCATCACCAATAAATTCTGGGATTGGATCAACTGGGACAAGGGATTCAGTCCATGCATGCAAAAATTGGAACGTAAAAGCACGTTTCCCTCCATAGACATAAGAGTCGTTTCCTAGAAAATATCCGATTGCTATTCGGGAGGGGATGCCTTGAAGCCGATTTATCAAAGCCAATGTAGAGGCAAAATGAACTGAAACTCCGCTTCTTCTCTGCATGAACCATTCGTTATAATCTTCATATTCGTCAGGATGAGGCATCGATCCTAATTGGTGCCTAAGCCCCATCTCTATATCGAATGTGAATCCTTGGTCGGAGAATTCTCTCATATTCTCATAGACTTGGGAAAAAACGGTAAGTGTCTCATCGCTCCATAAATTGGCCTCTTCAAAGACTGTAGGGGCCCATTCTTGATAAGTACTGATACCATTGGGGAGGTTCTGTGGAAGTTGTAAATACAATGTCTTGATAGATTCCCAAGTATTTGAGTCCAGATTGCATTTGAGGTAGTCTGAATCTGTTCGCATCAGTGAATAGGCCGCTGCGTCTTGGATGTTTGGTATTTGATAGTCTACGGTATATGAAAGTTCTCCCTGTCCTGAATAAGTGTCATCTAGTACTAAATCAGTATTTATACCCACAAGATCTTCTTTTAGATATTTTGGATAAAATTCTTGGATTCTTTGCTGGATTGGTGTGATATAATTCATATCGCTATCAGTCAACAGCAAAGAATCTGAACTAACATACGACCCGAAACGGCCATTCGAAGGAACTGGCAATGTGTTAACAAAATTTGGGTGAATAGTTGCTAGACTAGATGGTCTACTAAGATTTACAGGTATACTCACTGAGTACCGTGCGCTTCGTGACTGAGGAGGTATGATACGTGAGAATGTGTCATTGGGTTCCACTGGTACTGGAGAAAGGTTACGCTTGAGTAAATCTCCTTGATACCAGTCACTATTATAAGGAGCTTTTCCCGAATATTCATACGTGTTTAAACTTCCCAGTCGCCAATATGCAGGAGGGTCTCTAGAATCAGAAAGATCATCACTTGTTACATTAAATAAACTAACATCAGGAGTAGCTAATCCTGCAGTAAACTGATCCATAATATTCTCTTTGATATAGGTAGCGTCCCAAGTGGGTGTATTTAAAAAGTAATAATCACGATAATCTTCTTCTGGAGGTTCTCCATTTTTTTCCTCTTTTGGGGGCTTTATGCAACCTGTAATCATCAGGATTAAACAAAGAAGTAAAAATTGAATAAATATTCTCTGTCGATACGTAACCGCATCCACCTTCCTAGTAAAAAATTGTCTAGGAAAGGAGGGGCAGGATTATTAAGGTTTTTCATAAGCAATTATCACTGTTTTTCGTTTTCATCTGCAGTATGTATTCCATTTAGTAAAGCACCTGTTTAATAGGAAGAAAAATTACTAAAAAGCCTTCTTCTCTTTGATAAGGTCTTGAAGCATCACTCTTCATCTTGGTAGAATACCCAAAAAAACATATATACAAGAAGGTGCTGAATGATTCAGTCCCTAAAAGAAGGTGTTTGTAGTGAATCGAAAACCGCTCCTAGGGTTGGGATATATGGTAATTCTTTCGTTTTTGATTATCCTGGCGATTTCATTTTCAGAAAACATGCAAATTTGGCAGATTACTACTCTCTGGTTCGGTTTTGGAGCATTATACACCCTACTTACCTATAATAGATTTAAACGCCCTCTAACTCTTGTTAAATCCATACAAATGCTGCAATATCAAGTATTCAAACGTGAGCTTCAGAGAGAGAAATGAGAAACGCTGGATGTATTGGGTGATCATAACTCTCCGTTTTTTTGTGATGTCTAAGAATATGACTCCTAAGTAAACGAGAGGACTGACCATTTCCACACTAATTTAAGATTAGAGGCCCGTGTGCGATGAGTGTCCGCTTTTAAAGATCCGTTTCGTGTTTTCTTTTGAAGAAAGCATGCATCGCTTATCGGTTAGTGCGTGGCGGTCGGGCAGTACCCTTCTGGATAACCCGTAGACTAGAGGCGCCCATATCCTGTTCCTCTCGTACTGAGGACACGTTCCTCTCACGAATCCAACACGTCCGTAGAGAATCGCTAAACCCGAAAAATTCCATGAGAACGAAATGTCAAGGTCGGTATTCTTAAAAATGAGGGAAACCATGAGAAATAACAATTACAAGTTGGAGTGGAAAGACTTCTGATCAAAGAGCGTTCATTTCATTCGAAGTTTTTAATCTTCTTGGTCCTGACAGGCGTAATAAAGCTCTCGTTTCAGATTTCTACGATTGCTACAATTACTACAAATCAATCAAGTCAATTGTGTTTAGAATCTCCGGGGCTTGCAAATCAAAAAAAACACCCAAGAATGCACAATCTCAACATCCCACCTAGATCAGGATTGCTCCTTAGTACACGAAGAATAAGCGAAGATATGATCAATTCTCCTATTAGAATTCAGTCTGAAGCTCAGCTTCTTGAGTTAGGATTGCCAGGGAAGGGAACTCAGGAAGACCCATATTTGATATCTGGACTGGTAATACAAGAAGATTTCGAACCATATTCGCGCGGTATCGCAATCAATAATACAAAATCATTCATTAAGATTATGAACTGCTCGGTCACAGGTCGGACAGCTTTAGAGATAGAAAACGCCGCGAATTTAATCATAGCTAATTGTGAGTTCCAAGCGATGTGGTTTGATTTGAGAATAAGCCAGTGTCATAATCTACAGATTTATAATAATACGGGTTATGAATCAGCTTCAATAGGAGATAGTCCAGAAATCTCAATATCTAGGAGTTATGATATTGCGTTCTTTAAGAATACTTGCCCGAGTATTAAGGTGTACAGGGGTAGTAACATTAACTTAACGGAGAATCTATTTAGGAATGACAATTACATTGCAATTGCGATATCGGGATCAAACAATACTCGAATTGTGAATAATTACTGTGTGAATCCAGGAAATACAGGGATAAATCTATATGAAAGCAGTCAGTGTTCCATAGTCAACAATTTTTGCAATAGGTCAAAGACAGGGATTAGTTTAGAGTTTGGATGCGATACTAACAAAATCAGTAATAATACAATATTAAATTGTAGTCGGGGAATTTCCATCCATGGAGCAGCAGAAGAAAATATCATTAAAGAGAATATCGTAATTGGAAATTTCTGGGGGATCATTGTTGAACCAGACGGGAGAAATATATTCTATAAGATCTTCCCTGCGAACAATCAAGTCTTTAAAAATGTCTTTCAGGACAGTCGCCGTCAAGGAGGATATGATTTAGGGACAAAAAATGTATACAGGTACAATTATTGGGGAGACTGGGTGACAAATTCCTCGGATGACAATCACGATGGAATTCTAGACGACCCCTATCCATTAGAAGGAGGAAAGAATTATGATCCATACCCCCTGGCTTCGAGACAGGCGCTAGAAGATATTACAATCAGTTCGATCACCATTCCACCCTCTACTGGTATAGCCCAAAAAGAGATCATTTTGGGAGGGGCCATCATCATAGGCTTTTTGGTGGTTCGGATTTACCGAAAAAGAAAGTAGATTCCCTTCTCAATGAAAAAATTGATCTCATCAATTTTGGAAATTCAAGAAAATGTCTTTCTCCCTTAAATCAAAGTGATCACCAGACATAAGAGCAGAAAGCCCTTGAACACAGTCTATTAGACTCCTAAAGGCTATTATTTCTAAATAAACGAGAGGACTGACCATTTCCACAATGTTAAAAGACAATAGTCCCATGGATGTTCGAAATAAAGATATTTATTCTGACATTTCTCGGTCCTTGGAATATTTTGACAAATAAATTTCTATAAACTCGTTTCAATAAACAGAACCGAGGTGCTTTCGATATTGTCTCTGCTGCTCGAAAGAATTGTGAATGAAGTAATACAAAGTAAAAACTAAAATATTTAGATAAAGGAACATACGAGGTTTGATCACAAGAAAAGTTCCATTGAGTAAATTATGGAATATAATAAAAATAAGAGTAATGAAAACAGAATATTTGTGAATAGTACGCAGGATTTTTCGATAAGATCTAACTTCTAAGACCAGAAGAAGACCAGAAACAGTAAAAATTATCCCAGAAATAAAACCAAGTGTTGCTAGTAATTGTCCCACATCATAACGGGTTGTAGGAAAAGCAAAAAATACGCTTGGAAAATCAAGAATAGCTGATAAATAGGAGGTCACATCTGAGAACTCCGAAAGAGATTTCACATGTCCATGCAAAACCATGTAATGAAATACAATAGATATTGCAAGGAGGGAGCCAGAAAAATAATGAAACCATAAAACTTGCTGTCTTAACCGTCGTTTCAATACAGGGAGGGTTAGATAAAAGCTAGTATAGAACAAAATGAAGGAAAATAATCCAATATAATGGCCAATTTCAGACAAAGGTATGAAAAGGCCAGTTTCTTGGTCAAAAAACGCAGGGATTAACCCAATCGGAAGAATATAAAAGGGAGTATGTGAGTCAGGAATCTCTAATAACTGAGCAACACCCCCTTCACTAAACGCACCGATAACAACTGTCCCCAGAGAGTGAGTAGCACATTTAAGATAAATGTTTTGGGCGATAATACCGATAATAGACATCAATCTACGATATGAAAGATCAGGATTAGATTGTTGATCCATCCAAGTCATATTAGCAGATATAATTACATTGAGTTGAGCAGATTCAACCCAAGATTGATCTAACGCTACCTTTCTCAAGGAATTACGTGCATCTCCCTCGTAAAAGTGCATAAGAGAATGATTAGTCAAGGAGTAAGAATATATACCCATAGATAATCCTTTTACTTCACCAACAACTAAACGAATATCGATAATGGATACATTTTCTGTGGGAAAATTAACATCTATGCTGTCATTCAAGATATCACTAATAATCGAAAGGGGGATTAATCCACTAACATAGTCCCGAGTGGATTTGCGTTTCGCAATAGCTTGCTCTACAGTCATTTCTTCCGTATTTATCACGGATTGAACATCTAACTTCGAAAATCTCTTTAATTTACCCTGATCTTGACCAACAGGTAATATCATAAGAGGTTGTAATGATATGTGCAGCAATTCTTTAACTCGTGAGGCATTAAAATCTGAAATTATCCAGGTGTTTAAATTCAAAGAGGACAGTTGGAGAAGAAAATTCTGAAGAGCATGACCTACCTCTAAATGGACATACTGAATTCCTCTTGTGCCATAACGATCTGTAGTTCGATTAAAATCTACAATAATGTAGAATATAGTAGTAATATTAGAAACAGAATTCTGATCTTCACTCAAAAGAGCAGGTACTAATTGAGATTCGTTATTAATAGAAGAATGTAGCTTTAAAACGTGTTCATCGGAATTATAACTATAGTATCCACTACTGAAATGAGAATTTCCATTTTGTTGTATAAAAATCTTTAATGGATAAGTAGCACCTGCAGAAGGAACGGTTCGAAACCCTGGACCATGAGTGGTACCTTGTAACGCCCACAGGAGCTGAGACAGTTCTTCAACACTTAGATCATGAGGATACAAATTAGTAGTTACCTTTGATTGATGAATAGCAGTACTTAAGGGAAGATGACCAATTAAATCAGGTTCAGGTAAAGCTAAATTATCGGATTCGAAGGGAATGAATTCTATGATGATAGCTAATATGGAGAAAACAAGGACAACTGCTGCAACTACTAATTTCAGCTGTGTAACGGTTGGAAAGGCGGTTTTCATAATTGATGGCAACTTAAACAACGATGAGCAAACAAGAAAATAATTGAAGACGAAACTTCTCCTACTTCCTCATTCAGATTCGTCTTGTTCCTTTTCCTTGGAAGTACGAGGGATTTTTTCTTTCATCTTGCGTTTGGTATCTTCAATCTGCTCTATAACTTCTTTATTAATATCTCCTTTTTTTGATTTGCGAATAAAAGGAGGTTTTTTCCTAAACATTCTCTTTCTCAAGTAAATCATTCTGAATTAATCCTTTTAAAGGTACCTTCCGGATTTATATTCCTTGTCGGCGTATTCTTCAGCTTAGATAATTGTCTCGGAAATCCTTTTAACGAGAGGCCTGAAAATTTCCACACTAATTGGGAATTAGTAGCCCTTGTGCGATTAGTGGCAGCTATGAATCTATGGTATGTTAAAGGAAAAAGTGAAGAGAATCGATCACCACTGGGATAAATATCGGAAAAAGAGACGATCTCTGTTTCAGGTTAAATTTTGCCTTCTTAACATTAGATAAAAATGAAATGGTTCTCAAACTTCATAAAGAGAGTGAATGATACTTCAGTAAGAAGAAATTTTGAATTCATCAGTTATATATAATCAACTATCCGTAACTTATGAGGGAACAATTGACTGATATTAATCAAAAGAATAAGTATATAATTCGAGTCTCTTTATTATGCCATCCTGAGGACCTACTGTTCCCGTTAATCCGTGCATTGATTCAAAAATATAAAGGACAAACGACAAATCAAACATTTGACGACTTAACTCTCACTGCTTCAACAATAAACATCCGGATTGCAAATAGAATTGTAAAAGTGATTTTAGTTCAACCTATTGGTCGTGGATTCTTTAACAAAATGTTCGGTCACCACTTTCGTTCTAGTGGAGCCATTATTGCATTTTCAAAAGATAACAATGATTCATTTGAAGCATCAAGGGCCTTATACCAGCGTTTCAAGGATATCAATACTGCTGATGTTCCAATTGCATTTGTTGGGATCCAAGAGTCACCTGATGACCTTGTTACTGAGGAAGCAATCCAGCTGGAGGTTGGTACCTCTGAATTCTATTATTTCATTCAGCATAATGATTTCGAAGTATTAGGGAAAATCCTCCTCTCCTTAGTAACAAAAATCTTCACACCAGCTTAGCAGTTGTTATTTACAGCTACATATAGGTATGGAAATAGAGAATTAGTAAGAATTGAGAAAATTAAAAGAGAGAAGGACCACTAGACATAAGACCAGAATTTGCTTTAAAAACAACACACACTCTCTTTGACTCCTGAAGGCTTTTTTTTCAAAAAAAACGAGAGGACTGACAATTTCCACATTGTTTCCAAAACAATAGCCCGTGGGCGATTCGTGGGAGTAAATATGAATCATCCGATAAATTCTCTAGATAAGCCTATATCACGGCTTGACCAGTACACTTGGACTTTGTAGAAGAATACAGAACATGGCAGTAAATAATGAAAGTATACTGGAAATCAGTATAATGGGCAATAATATGAAAATAAGTACGCACTTTGGCAGTTCCTATAGATATAACAAGTATTGGTTACAAATCGTATCTAACAAAAATCTTATAAGAGAAAAGTTGGCTTAAGAGAATACCAACATGGATTACTGGGACGCCCGAAGATGAAACTATCTTTATGGGGAAGTATCATTTTAATTCTCGTCTTTACTCTCTCAAATCGAGAAAATATTGACTTTTTATGCCCAGATATGTTAATGAAGAATCATCACCAGTCAAAAATCACTTTAATTGGTAAAAAATCAACAGTTGCACCTTTATTCCCATTTTCTAATAATTTTGGCAATTTAACAAGTCATGATGAACCAGTTTACAGTGTAGCCTTTTCTCCAGATGAAAAAGTTCTTGCTTCTTCAGGGGGAGATGGATCTATTCATTTATGGAATATTTCGGATGGTACAATAATTTCTAAGCTACAAAGCCATTTTTACGATGTAATTACAGTTGATTTTTCTTCAAACGGTAAGACACTTGCTTCCGCGGGTCGGTTTGATAAAAAAGTAAATATCTGGGATATACCCTCAAAAAAACTCGTAAAAACTTGGAATCATACATTTACGGGTCGAAACCTAGCTTTTTCACCCATTAATAACAATATATTAGCTATCCCTAAGAATAATTCAGTTATTATCAAAAATATAACAACTGGTGTCATTGTTCAGACCCTGATTGGACATACAGGCCTTGTCACTTCTATAGCTTTTTCACCCGATGGATCATTGATTGCTTCAGGATCTACGGACAATACTGTTAAATTATGGAACGTGTCATCTGGAGTAGAGGTTAGAACCTTTTCAGGCCATTCTGATGACATTCACACGTTGGCCATTTCTGCCAATGCACAGATAATCGCCACTGGTGGGAAAGATTCAAAAATTATTGTCTGGGATGTAAGCACGGGAGGGGCCCTTCAAACGCTCCTCAGCCACGAAGGAGCGGTTAATTCACTGGAATTTTATCCTTTGGATCCCGCAATTATAGTTTCGGGAGGAGGAAGTGTTACGTATGATTCACCAATTAAATTTTGGAATATAACCTCTGGGAAATTAGTGGATTCACTTATAGGGCATCAAGATACCGTTAATACTATTGCATTTTCTCATAATGGAAAATTTCTAGCCTCGGGTAGTAGTGATCGTGTAATTAAACTTTGGGGAAATTTTCCTTCCCTGTTTATTAATACTTCAATTGATTACTGGCCTACTTCTACTCCTGAAGATCAGAACCTGAATTCATCATTATTGGATCAAATCTATTTCCCTGAATTACATAGTCTATTAGTTCTACGAAATGGGAAGCTAGTTCATGAGAAGTATTATACTGGGGATAGATATCAGTTCACTAGCAAATCTAAACATGCTCTTTTCTCTGTAACTAAAAGCTTCACCTCAACTCTGATTGGGATTGCACTTGACAAGGGATTCATTAGTAATATCAATCAAAAAGTCCTTGATTTCTTTCCAGAGAAGACCTTCTGTAATATGAATTCTTTAAAAGAAGCAATCACTATTGAGCATCTCCTTACGATGACAACTGGATTAGATTGGTACGATAAAGTCGATTATTTACCTCTAGCTTGTAGTTTAGATATGGTGCAATTTACGCTAGATAGACCTATGAGAAGTGAACCTGGCTCCGAAGTGAATTATAACAGCGGAGCCTCTCATCTTTTGGCTGTAATCCTACAAAAAGTGTCAGGTCTTCCTATAATGGAATTTGCATTGAAATATCTTTTTGAACCCTTAGCCATAGAAAAATCTGATATATCGTGGATGGCGAATTCTCTTGGCCAAGTTCTTGGAGGTAATGGGTTATATCTAACCCCTCGTAATATGGCGAAATTAGGCCAGCTTTATTTGAATAACGGTTCTTGGAACGGGCAAGATATTGTGTCTACTAATTGGATTACTGTTTCTACCAGTAATCATGGAGTTTTTCGGCATCATCCGTATTCTATAACAGCGCCCATGCAATATGGGTATCATTGGTGGCCCTATGAGAGTACGTGTTTTAATGGATATTATGCACAAGGATCTGATGGACAATTCATTTTTGTAATACCTCAATACAATCTAGTAATTGTCTGCACTTCTGGCGTATGGTGGCGTGATGCATACTTTTTTGCGGATAAAATTTTCAAAGCGATTATTCCTGACTCAGATCAAGTTTCAGTCTCCACAACTGATGACATAAAAAAATCGACGGATATCACTCAATCCACAAATTGGCTATCTATACTCCCGATTTCCCTATCTTTGATTCTGCTCGTACTATTCCGAAAACGTCCATAGTTTTTCCTAGCTAAGCATTTTTTCTGGAATGTATACTTTGAATTTTGATACTCTATTAGACTCCTTAAGACAATTTTTAATAGTAAACGAGAGGACTGACCCTTTCCACACTATTTTCCAATTAGTAGCCCGTGTGCGATTAGTGGCAGCGTATTAGAAAACACTAAACATATCGGAAAACCCGCCACGCGTATTTTTTATAGGAAAAACTGCTCTAGCAACGGGATTTTTCTCTAGAAAGATCCCAGCACTCGTTTACCATCTCATGGTTATCGGTGCCAATCCCCATGGCATATCGCTGATGGCAAAATGGATTCATCCTTTCAAGGTTCGTTACGTTCATTTAATTAGATTTGCTGTTTTTTGAATAGCTCGTTCTGCATCCTGGGTTATCCTATCGATTATTGAGGCGACTCCTTTGATACTATCGATAAGCCCAATACTTTGCCCAAGGAGGACAGCCCCATCATGGATATTACCTTGATAAGCTAAATCATAAGCTTGAGCTGCTTTAGCTAACTCTTCCGTACTCATTACTACTTCCTGAGCTAATTTTTCTTCTTTTTTAGTTACACGATTATGTCCTAGACTATACTTATTCTTCCAAAGGCGAATCGGCCCTAAAATCCCTGTCACAAGCGTTGTATCTGGGGCTCTAGCAGGGGGAACGACGTTTTTATAAACCTCATGGAATTCGCATTCTTTAGAAGCGATAAATCTGGACCCCATGGCGATTGCTCCTGCACCGAGGGATAAGGCGGAAGCTAAACCTTCCCCTGTAGCAAATCCGCCACAGGCTATCCGAGGTATAAGGGGAAATCGTTGCTGGACTTGCTGGAGAAGGACAAGGGTACTTACATTTTCATAAGACTGGTGGCCCCCTCCTTCACTCCCTGTGACTACTAATCCATCAACCCCAGCATCCACACATTTCTCTGCTAACCAGAGGGCAGGTGCAACGTGAAAATGGACAATCTGCGAGACCTCTTTTAGCTCTTGGAACGTTTTCGATTGGGGAAGTACTTTAGCGGACCCTGCACTAGTTAAAACGTATCGACACTGTTCTTTAATTTTAGGATTATCCAGAATGAATTCTGGAATTTCATCACACAAAGTCTTGGCATATGGCTCTAATCGAGAAGTTCTTATATTAAATCCAAAAGGTTTGTCGGTATGCTCAACGACATATTGCATATTTTGTTTCATTTCTTCAATCGGATCTTTATCCTTGCTTAAGAGGCCAATTTGAGATAAGACACCTAATCCTCCCGCTTCAGAGACAGCTACAGTTAAATGTGTAGTATGGAAGGGAGCCATGGGCGCAGCAATTATAGGATACTTAATTCCTAACATTTTTGTGATCTGTGTTTCGAATGGCATTACTCTTCAATGAAATAAGGAATTTTTCAAAAGGTTTCTGAAATGAAGAATATGAAGAATATGAAAAACTTGATTATTGGATTTGTACCTAACATATAGGATCAAAACAACAGGCAAATAAAAGAACTAGAAGGAGGTGACCTTCAGATATAAGACCAGAAACCACTTCAAACATACTTTTACGACTCCTTAAGGCTTTTTCCTAGAAATACGTGAGGACTGAAAATTTCCACCTTTCTAGTAAGAAATATCCAGTGGGTGAGGAGAACCAAAACGCTTCTAAGAATGCTTAAGGTTAATATGAGTACGAAATGAAACGAACTTTTCATAACGAAATGTACATTCACCGAATTTCTGTAATCTGAAAATATTTAAACGACTTTTGAAAGAGAGACAACTTGTGATTTTATATGGTAACTCAACAACAAGAAAGAATACTAATTAGTACAACCTATGAGATTCCTGGATATAAGATTGATCAGCATTTTGGATTAGCATTTGGCGCGACGGTAAGAAGTCGTGGAATGGGAGGCGATTGTTTGGCGGGTTGCCAATCATCTTGTGGAGGCGAAGTCACTGCATTTACCGAAATGGCACTTGAGGCAAGAAATCAGGCGATTAATCGCATGTTTGAGGATGCAGCTCGGATGGGGGCGAATGCGATTATTGGATTAAAGTTCGACAGTGATCAAATCGGTCAAGGTGGCAATACCGCAACAATTGCTTATGGAACCGCGGTTAGAGTATCACCAGTCCGATAACGGTGAATACGATAAATTTATCCATCACAATTAAGTTGTTACTTAAACGTTGGCAATTATCTTGGCGTTTTAGGTTCGCTCACCATCCAATATGCGCGAATTACCAGACTCATATCTGGAAAATCGGAGGCCTCTATCTTTGCCAGGGGTGCAGCCTGGTTTACATTTCTTTCTTAATAACACTATTGTTGCTAATCAATTTTCAAATGACTTTTCTCTCAATCCAATATTTATCCCTAGGAATAGGTCTTTTAGTACCGATTCTATTAATTGAAAAATATGATATCAATCAAAGAATTACTAAACGATTAGCAAGAATAGCAACGGGTATTGGATTAGGAGTTTCTTTTTCGGCATTTATGCTTCATCCAGACATCATTATCAAGTTTGTAGGACTCATCATCACGATAGGGGGATTTTATACATTCAAAGCTATTAGACGTACAAAGCAGAAAGTGGATAAGTGTCAAACATGTGCCGACCACCAAAGTCATAAAATATGCTATGGGTTACTTTTGGAATCCGAGGCAATGAGAAAGTATTCAGAATATGCCTCTGATTTATTACAAGCCGACTTGAAAGCTGCTTTCGCAAAAAAAATCCAATCAGACGCGTAATTTGTGTGTAGAATTTACCTTACTGAAGGTAAAAAGAGAGGAGAAAGTGAGGATTATGCCTCAAGAGCTTCTAACCTCAACATCTATTGGAAAGAAATTAGCAGATGGGTGAGGAATAAAGATGAGAACTCTTAGTATATACGTCCCTATGAGCGTGACTGTCAGAGACAAAGCCAGAACTGTAATCAACACACTTATTACGACTCCTTGAGGTTTTTTCCTAGAAATACGAGATGACTGAAAATTTCTACACTATTTTAAGAATAGTAGCCCGTGTGCGATTAGTGGGAGCCAGCTAAACATGTCGAAAAACCTCCACGCGTACACCACTGCTCTATCAAAGGGATGTTCTATCCCAGCACTCGTTTACCATCTCATAGTTATCGTCGCCAATCCCCATGGCTTTTCGCTGATGACAAAATGGATTCATTTTCAGAGTTGTGAAAGGAATGAAAACTTCAAATATCTCTTTGTACTCTAAGACTCACTTAGAATGAAATCAATATAAGATCTTGGGAGACAAATTGGTATGACAAATTTAAATTTGAAAAAAAGCATGATTATCATATTAATTATGAATTTGGTTATTAGTGGAAGTTTTATTCAGTTATTCGATCTCGATTATGATGTTAATCAAATATCAAGGAATAAAAATGATGGTAAGAAAAGAAAAAACGGATTATCTAGCAATACAAGATATGAAAATGAAATAAATCTAGCTATCCAAACATCAGGAATTATAACAGAGAATTATGACCAATTTCGTGAAGGAATATCAACCAATTTGACAATAAGTGAAGAAAATGGAGTCCTACTAGAGAAAAGCATTGAGGAGTTAACATGGAAAGAAATCACCCTCCCAGAAAATAAACCAAGTGAAAGAATGGGCCATAAAATGGTCTATAATTCAAAATCCGACAAATACATACTGTTTGGAGGAACTGGTACGGAGGGTCTCAAAAACGATACATGGATCTATGATCCCCAAACAAATATATGGACAGAAAAAGCTCCCTCAGTCGCACCAGCGGCAAGATATTATCACGATATGGTTTATGACCCAAAACAAGATAAGGTTATCTTATTTGGAGGGTATCTTGGGGGATCTCAACTGGGTGACACATGGGCATATGATCTAATTACAAATACATGGAGCGAAATGAATCCTTCAGTAAAACCAAGTCCAAGATATTTCAATCTAATGATATATGATTCCTTTTCAGAAATAGTGTTATTATTTGGAGGCCGTGCAGGTGCGAGTAATTATAGAGATACTTGGATTTATGACCTTGGATCAGATAATTGGACCAATATGAATCCTCCTACTTCCCCTCCTACAAGAATTGCAGGAGCGATGGCTTATAATTCATTATCCAATAAAGTAATATTGTTTGGGGGGCATGTTGGTGGAAGTTCATTTCTTACTGATACTTGGATATATGAAGTAGCCGCAAATAATTGGACTCAAATGTTTCCTGACACTTCACCAGGGGCAAGACGGCTAGCAGGAGTGTGTTTTGATACGAGTATTGCTAAAACGGTAATATTTGGGGGATATGGGGCGTCGAGGTTTGGAGATACATGGACATATGATCTTGTAACAAACACTTGGAATCAATTGGACCCATCAATCACGCCTCCAGCAAGAGATTCTCATACAATGGTTTATGATTCTAACTCTGAAAATATACTTGTGTTTGGTGGACTCAGCGGTTCCTACTTGAATGATGCATGGATTTATCCTGAGGAGAAAATATGTAGAACTGGTATACTTCAATCTAGAATTATTCCTTTAGGTAATATCTATAATATTACTGGAAATCTTATCTGGGATCCGTTAGTACAACCTCTAGGTACATCATTGAAACTCCAAATTGGTTTTTCCAATACTACACACAATGAGGATTTTGTATATACCAATTTAACGACAACGGAGATGATATTTACTCGTTTTGCCCAATATCTATGTTATAATGTAACTTTCGAATCAGATATTGATCAACTTATTTCCCCAAATCTCAAGACTCTAACAATTGAATATCGATTAGATAATCCACAACCAGAAATTGAAATTATTAATCCCCCAAATAATAGTATTGTTGAGGGGCTAGTAAGTATTACAGTACTCGCTAGTTCTCCCAATGGGATCACAAAAGTGGCCTTTTTTCTTGGTGGAACTTTACTGGTATATGATTATACTGCCCCTTTTAAGTTCACATGGGATACCAGAGGGGTTAATAATGGAAATGTCTCACTTAGCGTGATTGCAACAACCGTTCTTGGAAGAGAGAATATTGATTCAATTCAACTTACAGTGGATAATCCTATTACTCCAGAATTAATTGAAACTACGTCAAGTCCTCCCCAAAATCTTTTAGCTATTGTTGATGATTATTTCATTATATTAGATTGGACTCCTCCTAGTAATAATGGCGGATCCGCGATCTTATATTACAAAATCTATCGTGGAACCATTAGTGGGGAATATTCGGAGCATGGTATATCCTCAAAAACAAACTATACTGATACGACAGTGAGTAGTGACACGAGGTATTATTATGTGGTAACTGCGGTTAACGATATCGGAGAAAGTTATTTTTCAGAGGAAACAAGTAGTATTCCTACAGGTGTAATAGAACCCACTCATAAGGCTCCGAGTATCCCTAGATTCCTTTCAGTTAACGCTGAGGATCAAATTGTGACACTAACATGGACTCCTCCTAGTGATGACGGCGGAGTTGATATTATCAAGTACCATGTCTATCGTGGTACTTCCAGTGGCTCGTATATGCTGATTGGAGTCGTAATAGGGGCACTTCAGCGGTATAATGATAGTTTAATTATCCGCGGGGATACCTATTATTATGTAGTAACTGCAGTAAATTCATTTGGAGAAAGTCAATTCTCCAATGAGGTGAGTATCACAATACCTGGTGCAGCGGCTGGCACCTTTCCGGGACTGTTTACAGTCCTTTTGTCATTAATCGTAATTATAGGTATTACTCGAAAGCGTAAGTGATTCCTTTTTCCATGAGTGAAATATAAAGGACCTTGCTGGGCTTTCTAAAAAGAACGAGAGGACTGACACTTTCCACTTTGTTTGAAGACAATAGCCCGTGTGCGATGAGTGGGAGTGTAATGATCAAATGTAAGCTATCTTTTTCTTTCAAGAGGTCAAAATTGTAATTACTTTTCTCTTCCTCTCAAAGGGTTTTTTCGAAAAAATCACAGATTTTCATTATTTTTACTCTTCTATTCTTTTTTCGATAAATACCATGACCCTCGTCATCAAATGGCAGCTTTTCATAATCTATATTGTGTTTTATCAGTTCTTCTTCTACAACTTTAACGTTTTCAGGAGTGACATTAGGATCGTTCATGCCCTGAACAATTAACACGTTTCCAGTAATGTTTTGGATATAGTTAATAGGTGAACCCTCTTTATATCTCTCAGGGACTGCTTGAGGGGAACCACCCATCATTTCCTCACTATAAGGACGGATATCAGGTCGGGTAGTTTCATAATCCACAATGAGGTCGGTCATACCACACACAGGAGCACTGGCAGAAAAAATGTCTGGAAATTTAGTAATTCCATACCAGGCCGAGAAACCACCATAACTAGTCCCTGTAATGCCGATTTTTGCGTCAGATGGCAAATATCTATTTATAAGCGCTTTTGCACCTGCAGCAATATCTTCTTGTTCATTGCTACCCCAACCCCCTACTTTAATTAGCTCTCGAAACTTGATCCCATACCCTGTTGAACCACGATAATTAGGATCCAAAACAACGAAACCTCGTGAAACAAAATATTGGATTTCCGTATTTAAAGCATCCTCAGAATGGAATGTTGGACCTCCGTGAACATAGACTATACATTTATTATTAGGATCAATGGGAGTATATACCCAGCCATGAATAGGTTTATTATCGAAAGAAATCCATTCAAATTCTTTTGCTTGAGTTAGATGAGACTGTTGAACTTTCAATTTCTCAAAATTATCAAATAGAAAGTCAAAGTCGTTAAGTGTTAAATTATTGATATCCCTAGTAGGGAAAGAAACCAAAGTTTCTGGCTGGATAGAGCTATAGTAAGAACCGATCCACGTTCTAGAATCGATTGGGAAAGTTGGTAGGAGTGTTCCCGTTTCAAACCTAGGAAAGGGAACTAGTGTCCTATCATTCAAATTATAAAAGTAAACTGATTGCTTTGCTTTGATAATTTCGATAAGAACTAGAATATTAGGATCAAACCGACTCACATACGCCTTGGAGAAATCATATTTACGATTTGGAGTTTCAGGGGACTCCAAAATCCAGAAAACTTCTTCCTTGTCTACAGAAAAAATACCAGCCAGACGCTTATCTAGTCTCTTGTCATTAAAGGAATCAGTTACAAAAACAATATTTCGAGAATCTGGAAGCCAACTAGCCTCGACTTTTGCTTTTTTACCAAAATTAAGGATTTCTCTGTCATCCTCACCATCGACATTTATAAGCCAATACTGCCTGCCTGCAGGATCGATATCACTTCTAGAATAGAGTAATCTGGATCCTTCTAAGTTTAATTGAGAATAATTCCATGCAGGTTTTAGAACGGAGGTTAAATGATGGATTTCATTTTTATTTTCGACATTTTGAGCATATAGATGAAAAATCTCGGTTTCTTTCTTGGTTTGCGGATCAAAATTAGCAAAATAATACATTAAATCGCCCTTTGGGGCTATTTCTGAACCTCTGAGATAAAAATCTGGAGTTTCCTTGGTTAAAGCGTGCATTTTCTTCGGTTCATCTAGAAAAACCCGAAATAACGCGATTCTTTCATTTCGCGCTTTATCTTCAGCAACTATTACAGATTTCGAGTCAGGCCACCATTTTGTGAAATAAGTAAGCTCTTCGGTTTCAGTAAGAACATCTAACTTCCTATCTTCATCCTTATAGTCAATTAAAAACACATCTACATTAGGATGGAGACCAAAAATCGTTAAAGCGATGTTTTGATTAGCTATTGCCCTTTCAGCAGAAAATATTTGAGAGATATTTAACAATTCATCAATAAATGTTTCAGAGCCAAGATCCATAACAAATACACATCTTCATATCGATATACGCTTTTTACATAAGACTATTTCTAAAAAGAATTGTGAGGACTAATACTGTCCAGCATTAACAGTACGATCTACTGAAGGCCTTCTGAGAGAGCTTCAGAATCTTGTAAAATTTTGCCCAGACGTTTGATCTAACCTTCTAATAACCCTTACATATCCGCCAGAAGACTTTTGGAATGAATTAGTACAAA
>JAEOTQ010000082.1 GCA_016839785.1 Candidatus Hodarchaeota archaeon
ATACTGGAAAAATAGATACCAAAGGATATTAGATGTATTAATAGAACCATAACAGAAGATGATCTTTTTGTAACTTCCATTAATATCAAATTCTCACTTTGTATGATTAATAATATGACTTCTTTATCGGAATGAGCTCGACTTAAAGCTCTAAGGTTGCATAGGGAAAATAAAAGTTTTGTGCAAAAATTCAATTACTCTCCTTACGAGATAATGGTTTTATTACTAATCTCGAGTTGACAGCTAATCACACCTACAGAAGGGAAAGATAAGTATGAGAGAAATTAACTCGAATGAAGGTAAGGTTACCTCATTTTTAACTCAAGAAGAAATAGATGCGATAATCGTTCATTTATTATTCAGTATTCTTTGTGTGTTTGTATTACAGATACCGATTTCGATAGTACAGGGATTACGTATTAGTTTACTTGTTTTGATCTACATAATTACCGTTCCAATCATTAGTAAAATTCGGAGATATCCTGAATGGTTAAATTTGTGGTTATTTTCAATAGCTCTCAGTATTTTTCAATTTTTTCCAGATTTATTCCTCTCTGCGCAGTTAGAAATACTCATTTTTCCTGAAGATGGCTTTATTCGTGTATTTGAGGAAGTGTCAATCTATATGTTTGGATTGTGAACCATTCCTATATTTATGATTCTTTTTATTGGAGTTAATATACACCAGCGTTATTCTAAGAATTTAGGTTATTTTATGGTTGGTTTATCCTCCTTTCTTATATTTGGATTATCTGAGCAGTTTCTCAGCTTCTTATGGTACGCTCAAGACGTAACTAAAATAGGGAATATAGCTATATATATCGTTATTCCCGAGGTCGTACTTGGTCTTTCAGCCTATTGGATGTATTTGCATCTTCAGGATTCGAGGATTACGTCAAAAATCTTTGGTATTTTTCAAGTGATGATCCTTTATGTAGGTAATGCAGCTTTCTTCTACTTTCTAGTCGAAAAAATAATTCTGTAGTTAAATCATCCTGGTAAGTCAATTTTTGAATATCTTCCGTTACCAAAGATTCGATTGGGACCAGCTACTTTTGTTCGATCGCACTTGGGACATTTTCGTGATTATATCATAGGATAATCCGTTGGGACTGATAGATTAAGTATTTATAAAAGTCATGAATTATTTCTTTCAGACGAAGGAATTCAAGATGAGAATGAACGGCGAAACTGCAATAATTACGGGGTCTACAAGTGGCATAGGGAGGAAATTAGCTGAAATTTTTCTCCAAGAAGGCTGTAAAGTAATGATTTGTTCAAGAGACGAGTCACGAGTGAAGGAAACAGTCTCAGAATTCAAAAAAACGTTTGGAGATTCGGTTATTGGACGTAAATGTGACGTAACTAATGTTGAAGATATTAAGAAAGTTCTAGGAGAAACTGCAGAGATTTTCGGTTCAATTCGTATTCTAGTTGCAAATGCAGGGTTAAATACTACATATGGTCCCTTAGAATATCTTTCTCCCGAACAAGTCGCTTCTGATGCCCAATTTGTAATTGGGGTGAATTTAATAGGGACAATCAAGGTAATTACGGCAGTTTTACCTTACATGATTAAACAGGAGTACGGAAGAATTATTACCCTTGCTGGAGCAGGTGTCGGACGGCCAACACCCAATATGACGCTCTATTCTGCTTCAAAAGGAGGAGTTGATATATTTTCAAAATGCTTTGCAGAAGAACTCAAGGAGAAGGAGGAAGACATAAAGATCAATATATTTCTGCCCGGTATGATAGACACAAATCTAGGGAAGAAAACTCAAATAATTGCCGATTGGAAAGATGAAGAGGCATTTCGTCAGGAAACCTCTCTTGTGCTAGAGCATATTGGAACAAATATTGATGAAAGCTGCAAAAAAGTCATTCCGTATGTCTTAGAGTCATGCAAAGATAATGGTAAGCAGATCAAGGGGTATTCTCTTCTTAAAATGATCAGAGGAGGAAGAAAGCTGCAGAAAATACAAAATCAGGGAAAAATGAAGTAAGGAATTTGAGGGATTTTCTTCATTATTTCAACTATATTATCACTATAATACTAGGATATTTGAGTATATGACAATAGAGGGCCAAAATAGTAAGAATATAAACAGGAAAGGGTTTTAGAATAAGTAATTTTATAAAGTGAAATTAGAAAAGTGAAATTAGAGTGAAGAATAGAGATTAAGAAGCAGTGGGGATTCAATCGGAGAACAGTTGCTCTTTTAATAAATATCCTTACTTATTAGCACATTATACAATAACAGTTGAATTTTTATGTCAAATATTACTAAATTTAGACAACTGGGTGTTATCGAGCCCATATTACAGGTCTGTGAGGAACAAGAATTTACTATTCCCACAGAAATTCAAAGAAAATCGATACCTCATGTCATCGCTGGAAAAGATGTCATAGGTGAGGCAGCAACGGGAAGTGGAAAAACTCTCGCCTTTGCCACTGGAATTATAAAACGTTCAGAGAAAGGCCAAGGCGTACAATCGTTGGTAATTACTCCCACGCGAGAATTGGCTCAACAAGTCACAGATATGATTACTCAATTATCAAAATATAAACCCCTACGAATTACAAGTGTCTATGGTGGAGTTTCAATAAATCCCCAGATTAGAGATTTAAGAAAAGCCGATATCGTTGTGGGGACACCTGGGAGACTTTTAGATCATATCCAGCGTGGATCACTTAAGCTTAATAGGGTAAAAGTCCTTGTTTTAGATGAAGCAGATCGTCTTCTTGATATGGGTTTTCTACCTGATGTGGAGAGAATCATCAAGAAACTACCTGATTATCGACAAACATTATTATATTCTGCAACTATTGCCTCGGAAGTTAGTCGACTGGCCCAACAATATATGCATAAACCTATTGATGTGGAAGCAGAACCTCTTGTTGATCCACGAAAGTTAGCTCAGTTTTACTATGGACCAGTCCAAGATTCACTGAAGTATTCCTTACTTGTCCATCTTATTAATCAGGATAAGAATAAAGACGGACTTTCAATGATCTTTTGCAATACTAGAAGATATGCAGATATTCTAGAACGAAACTTAGCACATGCCGGTATCAATGCTACAGCTTTACACGGAGGATTCTCACAGCACGAGCGGTCAAAACGTTTACAGAGTTTCCATAATCAACAGAGTAAAATCCTTGTAGCAACTGATGTGGCTGCAAGAGGCCTCGATATTCAGGGTGTCACGACAGTTTTTAATTATGATCTTCCAGAAAGTCATAAACAATACATTCATCGTATTGGAAGGACTGCTCGAGCTGGAAAGGCAGGAAAAGCAGTAACTCTGGTATCTCAACGAGATAACGAGAAATTTTACTTCATGTTTCGAGATCATCGATTGAAAATACAGAAGAATGATGTTCCATACGTAAAAAGGGTACAAACCCCTAGGAATGGATCTAATCGCTCAAATGGTGACAGAAGATCAAATGGGAATAATCATTCCTATAGATCGAGACAATCTAACAGATCTCAATCTCACCCATCGCCAAAATCACAAGCATCTCGTTATTCTTTATAAGTGTGAAAATAGGTTTCTTCAGATTGGTTGGGAGCTTTTCCTTCTAACCTGAACCATTTTCTTTAATTGTAGATGTTAAACTGGTTTCTTGGTATCATTCTCAAAGAGAAAGAATTTTTCGCTTAAGTCAAAGAACGACGTTTTTCAGCTTAATTCATTGATTCCCTGTATCTCAGTACCTACATTTATTCAATGTTAACGAGATATTTATAAGCGCAAATGTTTCTGAACACTTAGAATGAGTAGTAAATATATGAGATTAAGAGAAGAACTAGATAAAAATATCCCTTTATCCTTAGCACTCGTTCTGATATTTTTGGG
>JAEOTQ010000083.1 GCA_016839785.1 Candidatus Hodarchaeota archaeon
GAAAGGTTTTCAAGATTCCTAAAGTCATTAATCCAGCTGTTGCTGCAAGAACAAACATGCTCCAAAGTAACCAAAATTGAGGAGTTTTTAGAATTTCACGCCATTCATAATCCCGACCCAAACCTGTTGCTTTAGGGGTAGGGGCTTCCCATCCTTCAGGCGTCCATCCTTTAGGAGGATTCTTTAGGAGTTGAGCTCCGAGTACAACGGCAATGAGGTAAATCACACCACAAATGAATAATGCAGGAGCAATATCACTTTCACTTATATTCTTGGTAAGAGGATCTCGTTCAATGACATTGATAAATGCGGTTTCTACTTGTGCGAATATTAAAGCACCAGCACCGAAACCCGCGACGGCAATGCCGGTTATTAACCCTTTTTTATCAGGGAACCATTTGACAAGCGCAGCGATGGGACAAACATAGGCTAGCCCAATACCAGCCCCGCCAATGATCCCATAGGTAAGCAGGAGCCAAATAAGAGTTAAATTTGCATCAGTTTCAAAGAAAGTTACCCCTGTTGCAAGTATATATCCCAAGCCGAGTAGTACTCCACCAGTCGTCGCAACACGACGGGGTCCAACTTTATCTTGCCACTTTCCAGCAAAAATCATTACTACAGCGAAAGTTGCTAACCCAGTTGCAAAAGGTAACAAACTCTCGAATGTACCTAAGTTGTAGGGTGCCACCTTCAATGATGTCTGAAAAATCGACCAGGCATAGATCGAACCCAGACACAATTGAACAATTAATGCACCTATAACAACAAGATACCGATTATACAATGTATCGGAAGTCTCTGTCAGTTTACTCACCAGTAAGTTTTGAATATCGAAAAAGAATGGTTCTATATTGAAAATATGACCTGAATTTCGAAATTTTTTGCGACTATATATATTTAAAGTGAGATAAGTTGAATTAATAATGGATACAATAAAGCCGTTTTTTGGACTTCAATTTTAGTATCTGGTGGGAGTTATAATTTTGAACCCATGAGAATTCTGTCCGTAATCGATATTTTATAAAAAGGTTTAGGGAAATTATCCGAAAGAATGTTAACCTATTATTTATTCCTTATTTCGTGCAAGTTGTATCCATCTGTTACATATTAATTACAATACAAGAAATAAACTTCTTAATCTTGAAACGAACTAATTTGAATTAGATTACAGAGTCAATTACCACTCTGTAACACCACCTTGGCAAGATTTTATATATGTCAATGGCATCATTAATACAGAATTTTAATTAAATAAATATCTGGGCGATAATATGTCTGAGCTGACTGAGACAGAAAAAGAAAAAGCAAAAAAATACTATCCTTTGCCAGTATTGGCAGAGAAAGCCCGAATTCAAAATATGGAGGCATACTTCGAGAAATGGAAGTATTCCGTTGAGAATTTTGAAGAATTTTGGGCAAAAGAGGCTGAAATGGTTGAATGGTTCAGCCCCTATAAAAAAGTGTGGCAACCTCCAACTGGAGAGCAAGATGAATTCGTAGGAAAATGGTTTGTCGGAGGAAAACTTAATGTTACCTATAATTGTTTGGATCGTTGGGTAGAAAAAGGTTATGGCGACGAAACTGCACTCATCTGGATGGGAGAAGACGATTCTGTAAAGAAATTCACATATAATTCTTTGACAGAAGAAGTGAACAAAGCTGCAAATGCATTGAAGGCATTAGGGGTTAAAAAAGGTGATCGAGTATGTCTCTGGTTACCTATGATTGAGCATCTCGCAATCGTTATGCTTGCATGCGCCCGAATTGGTGCAATTCACTCTATTGTTTTTGGAGGATTTTCCGCTGAATCCGTAAAAGATCGAATAGATGATTCAGAATGCACAGTTCTTGTAGTTGCTGACGAAGTACGAAGAGCTGGTAAGAATAGACCAATGAAAGATAATCTCAAAGGAATTATCGATACCTGTGATTCAATTGAAAACGTTGCAGTTATAAAACTCACAGGCGGAGATGTCTACAAGTACGAAAAGGATGTAGACTTCTTAGCCTTCATGGAAGAGCAATCAACAGTTTGTGAAAGTGAACCGATGGATGCAGAAGATCCCTTATTTATCCTTTACACTTCTGGAACAACTGGTAAACCCAAAGGTGTTGTTCATACAACAGCGGGATATCTGGTTTATGGAGTTTCCACAAATTATTATGTTTGGGATTATTCGTGTTTACTTGATCTCAAAGGTGACACAGCTGCAAATCGAGATGTCTGGTATTGTACAGCAGATATTGGTTGGATTACTGGTCATACTCAGATTATCTATTCACCACTCGCTCTTGGGTCTATTTCTGTAATGTACGAAGGTGTTCCAACTTGGCCTCACGGTGGCCGCTTTTGGGAAATTTGTGAAAAATTTGGAGTAACTCACTTTTATACTGCTCCTACAGCTATTCGTGCACTAATGAAACTAGGAGACGAGAATGTTACAAAATGGAATCTTGAAAAATTAAAGATGATAGGTACTGTTGGTGAAGTGTGCAACTGGCCCGAATGGAAATGGTATTGGGATGTAGTTGGACAAGGATCCAGCGGAGAAAAACCCATTGGTCGTCCTATTGTTGACAGCTATTGGCAAACGGAAACAGGATCCTATATGATGGTTAATCTTGGAGCAGTTACTCCAATGAAACCTGGAAGTTGTACATTCCCCTTCCTTGGAATAAATCCAGTCTTATTAGATGAAGCAGGAGGAAAAATTGAAACACCAAATACACAAGCATATTTTGCATATGATAAACCTTGGCCAGGACTCATGCGAACGGTTTGGGGTGATCATGAACGCTTTGTGAATACTTATCTCTCTCAATTTCCAGGACACTACTTCACAGGAGACTATGCCCAAATCGATGACGAAGGCTATTATTTCATCCTTGGTCGTTCAGATGACGTAATAAAAGTATCTGGGCATCGTCTTGGCTCAGCAGAAGTTGAAGCAGCGATAAATTCACATCCAAAAGTTGCAGAAAGTGCTGTAATTCCTTATCCTCATCCTGTTAAGGGAGCAACAATTTTCGCATACATTACATTAATGAATGACGAAGATGCAAGCGAGGAAATGAAAAAAGAGATCCAAAAGCATGTACGCTCTGTAGCAGGACCAGCTGTTTATCCTGAGATAGTCATGTTTGCAACTGCGGTTCCAAAGACACGATCAGGAAAGATTATGCGTCGAATCTTGAAAGCCGTAGCAGAGCAGAAAGATATTGGTAACACAATGACCTTAGCAAACCCTGAAGTCGTAGAAGGATTGATTACTCGTCGTCAAATGATGGGAGAAATTAAGTTCTAAACTTAATTTCAATTTTCTTCTTCTTTTTTTCTCTGTAAAATCTCTATAACTTGATTGGAATTGAGATTACAGATCCGTAGTACTTTTATTGTGCTATTTTGACCATATTCCAAGATAACGTTGTTTTTGAAGTGTTTCCTCAATAAATTTATAATGGTTTTATTTGCTTTATTCTTAACTGGTGGATCTTTCACATAAACATATACTTCACCGTCTTCCAAGAGAATCATATCAGAAGCTTGACGGGTTTTCACTTTAATGGTGATTAAAGTGTCACATCCCACCTCATTGAGAGATTTCATCCACAGAACAATCCATCTTCAGTAATCGAGTCAAATTCTGAGAACGAAATTAGTTTTAGGGCAAACTTGGACTCTATTTCCGCCATGGTATTGGGAAGCAAATTAAATTCTTCTCGCATGGGAAATATAAAATTTAGATAATACACTGCCAAGTTATTTGGCCATAGACTTTCTTTTTCGGGAACAGCGAGAGCTAGTGATATCCTCTTGCGAAAACGATCCACATGTTGATGAGAATGCTTTCTTCCTACTTGTTGGACTAATTGATCGGCTGAAAGAGGCGAATACAGAACAAAAAGCTGATTATCTTCAATTTTAAAGCCATAAATTGTCCCGAAGTGAGCGTCGTTCTTATAGAGAGATTTACCGATTAAAAAGCGTAATGATTCGGAGATGGAATGAAAAAATATGCCTATCTTTGCTTTGAGTTCTGTGACCATGTGAAATGCACATGAGGGGACGATTGAATAATAGGCAATTGCTATTTCATGTGGTGAGAGCAATAGTCTCTCCTGAAAATTGACTTTCCAAAAATTATTCGGTGAAAATACTTCTCCTTCGCCAATTTTCAGTTTTTTAGCCAAAAAAAATCGTAATTCAGCCAAATTTTGTTTACCTAGTCCCTGTAGAAATAAATCTAATAAGGAAGAAGGAGGAATAAGACGTTGAATTATCAATGAATGACCAAATGGGGTTTGATCCATGATTCCTGTAATTTCACCAAAATGAGACCCACCTATACCTTTAATCTTGTGCCCGATAGAAATAGTAAATGAAGGAGGGGGGCTTGGTCCTGGTATCCAAGCAGGTAAGGAGATTTTCTCCAAATCTGATTCATCGATGATAACGGAATTATTGGATCTGATTTGAACATTCTTAGTTTTTAGAAACCAAACATTAGCTATCTTTGGTTTAACCGGAATAAAATCTGCTGTTAAAAGACTAAGCCATTCATTGAAGATTGAAGGCTGAAAAGCAAGCTGAGGGGGGATTTTCAGTGTTTCAGTAATCTTTAATTGAATTTCTTCTGTTGAGGTAGTATTTAGGTCAATACCCAGATCCTGTAATAAGTAAAAGTATTTAGATTTAATCTGTGAAAAAGAAAGGGATTCTTCTAAGACAATCGGTAAATAATAAACTTTATTAACCTGAATTGGGGCCCTAATTAATCCAATCGGTTTTTCCTTTGGATTAAAGGCCACCAAACCAACCCCATTCCACAGATTTCCTTCATCAACTTGAATTTGAGGAATTAAAGATTCTTTTTGGGATGATGCAGAAGATCTGGAATTTGGTTGTTGAATTTTTGATGTTTGAAAAACTGGCTCTTGACCGATGATGTCAGGAAGGGGTTTGATTATTTCTTCCAAATGAAATTTAACCTGATTTTGCTCCGAAACTGGGGAGACAAAAGCTTTTAGAATATCTGATTCAATGATTTCACTAACATTCAAAGTATCTGTTAATTTCCCCTTTTCCGCGTCTGGTGACTGATAGTTAATCCATATCTCAAGAAATGCATTTTGGATATCATCTTCCATTTTGAATCGGCTTCCACTATACTCAGATATAAAAAAATCATGAGAATTGAGACCTGAGTCTGTAATTATAGATGAAAGATGATTTAACCTTTCTTTTACAAAGGAATTCAGAATTTCCCTTTGTAATCCATACGATTGCTTTGAATCAACAAGATGAGAAATTCTACCACGAGCCTCATCATCTGTTAACTTGTTACTTTCCCAAGCAGAGATAATCTTCTCAATCTCACTTTCTATTTGCTCCATTTTTGAGTTTAATTCTTTAATCAATTGATTTTGCTCAACAGTTTGTATTATAGCCAATAATGGGGGTTGAAAGTTCTCTACCTGATTTTTCGTCAGTTTTTCCATTTTATTGAGTTGCGTTAAAAGAAAGTTCTCTTCTATCAGCTTATCTGTGCGAAGATTCATCAAAATTTTTCGTAGATCCTTCTCCAAACCCAAGTGTGAAAACATCCTAGGAAATGACTGTCTAATTATTTCGAGATTAGCATTAGATAAGGGATAATAAAAGCTTGTCGAATTGTAAAAATTCGATGAGAGGTACAAATGGATGGAAATTCCGTATCTCAGACAAATTCTGCTATCAGAGACGAAGCAGAAGGTTTTGCTCTTGTGAAATATTAATTATTCTTCATTAGATGGTTTGGAATTTGTTTCACTGCCATGTTCAGTAAGTGATTCGGGCACATCAAATTTAAATGGAGGTTTAGTAGTGATGACAACCCCATCATTTTCGGTAATAACAAAAGTGTGCTCGTGTTGCGCAACGAAACTACCTTTTTCATCAGCAAGCGTTGGGTAGACAATGACTCCGCCATTGCTTAATAATTCTCGTAATGCAAACCGAACTCTTGCACGATTAAATTGATCATAAGAACTGAGCCATCTTTCTGCAAATGGGAGTGTTTTATACTTCTTATATATTGTAGAGTATATCTTCCTGGAGACAGGATTCCGAATTGCAATTCGACGTGGCAGGAGCATATAAATGTACCTAGATCCTTTTATTTCATGAATGCTTCCTGAGCCTGATGTTGCGAATGTTTCTAACGCATAAGCTTCTCCTACTTCTAATGCTGCTTCAGCAGGATCAAATGGGGCACTTACACTTGGTAATCTTTTATCCCCGTGTAACTCGAATCGTCCTAGTTTGTGGCCAGTCAATTCTTTAATTGGTCGATATCCAAATCCAGTAATAGTTTCCTCAATTCTACCACCCACCATTGAAGGAAGTGTTCCAGGCTGTATAATTTCCATACCTGCATTGAATCCTTCCTCAGCAGCCTTTTGTAAATCTTTCAGTTCTTCAGAAAGAATTACGGTTACTGCAGTGTCAGCAATATATCCATTTACATGCACTCCAATATCTAGCTTAATACTTCCCGATTCAGGAATAACACTTTCATCCCCAAACGGACTTGTATAATGGGCAGCAATATTATTGATAGATACATTAGTTGGGAAACCAAACCCTTCTGCTCCTTTCTCTATAATCAATTTTTCAGCAGACTCACAAATGTTGATGATAGGAACACCTGGTTTGATCATATCTTTTACTGAATTTAATACTTCATATCCAATTTGCCCAGCCTTCCTATAATAGTAAATTTTCTCATCCTCGGTAATACCTTCTTCAGATGTCCAGTCAGTCATTTCTTCCACCTACAGCTAGTTTTTCTTCTGCTATCTTGCATTAGAGAGGAATTCCTGAACCTATGAAAATCTTTTTTATCGTAAAAATCTCAATTCAGTCACCAGAACTTTGATATGTTTTAGTACTTCGTGTTCCAAAATAACCCACGTGTGTTTAAATCATGAGTGTGGATCATCAAATGAGTGAAGTTACTGCTATAGCGAGAATAAAAGAGATCTTTACACAGGATTATCAAGTTTCGGCTGACAAAATTGCTGAAGTTGTAAACATATGTGATGAGCTAAATGAATCCTTAAGCTCTCAAGAAAATCCAGATTTCGATTTTTATTTGCATTTTCTTCAGAGCTTACGATTATTCTTTAACAGCGAGTTTTTGTTTCTAAGTAATCGGATGAAGAAGGCATTAAATAATTATCAAAAAGTTCAGGAAGGGATATCAAGAATCCAAAGTGATTTTCCTGAATTTTATTCAAAATGGCAATACCATGTTGATCGCCTTCTATTGAGGACTGATGCTAGGATCCAGAACTTACGAGCACGCACTATCTTCGAAGAAAATGATGTAGCTCAAGCGGAAATCCTATTTACTGAAGCCATCAAGCGTTATACAAATGAATTGGAAATTGAACAGAAAGAACAGGACTACTATCATTACTTCGATTCACTAAGAAATATTTACTATGTTACTGGACTATTGTACAATTTACGAGGTCTTTCCAGTTTGAAATCGAACGAGATGTATCAAGCTTTACGTTTTTTCCGTAAAGCCCGATTTTTAGGTCAGGAATCCAGTAATGATGATTTTAATAACACTCGAACTCATATTATGAATTTAGGAATTCAAAAATTAGAAAAACAAGCAGAGACATTTTTTACAGCGGGAGTTCTAAACTCAGAAACTGAATTATATGATAAAGCCTCCATAGAGTATAACAAATCAGCTCAGCTTTATAGATCCTTAAGAAAAATTCAAAGTAACATTGAGTATGAGCTTCAAGAACAAATGCAAATGTCTTCTTATTATGAAGCACTAGCTAAAGACAATTTAGCTAAAGATAACAATGAACTGGCTGCTACAAATTTTACCAACGCGCGTAAAACTCTTGAGGGAATGCTAAGCAAATTGCCCAGTGAAGAACTGGCATCTTCCTTCAAGCCTCAAATTCTTTACTTTGAAGCGATGACAATGTTTTGTAACGCAGTCGGTGAATATGACCAATTAATGCCAGAAGCAATGGGGCATTTTTTGGAAGCTACTAGCTTATTGGAAAACGCTAAGATGAAATCCGAAGAGTTAAATAACAAACCTCTGATTGATGGATGTACCGATGCATTAAATAGGCTTAATTCTTATCAAAATATTGCAGAAATTATGTTTCAATCTGATGGACTTTCTGAGGAGTAGGATTCCTGAAGATTACTTAAAATATAATAGGCTTCTAATAAAGGAATACCTAATTGGCTAGCAAGATCATCTGGAGTGATTTTCGGATTTTTCGGAAGAATTTTTTGTCGAGTCCATGCTAAATTAGCAAAAAATCCCGGAATGAGAGGGAACACTTGTTCTAACAATTCTAGTAATTCCTTCTTTGATAAACCATTAAGAGAAGAAGGGAGTTTATTGCGAGTGAAAAGGATGGGGGTTTTTTTCTTGATGGTTTCCTCGGAATTTGGTTTTCTCCCAATTTCTTGGGAAAAAAACCGATTTAGATTTGACATCCGTGCATCACAATTTATTAATTCTTCTCCTAAGGTTTAAAAACCTTTTTCGTTGAGTAGTGCTCACAGTATTCTATTCTAATACAAAAAAAATTTAGGTGTCACAGAGGTCATGTCTGACAAAACTGATGCGAAGGGTGGAAGCAGAACTTCAAAGGTCGGTGGTGTTCGCCGTCTTGTGCTAGATGTATTAAAGCTTCACGACCCTTCACTTGTATCTTTTGCAACCGCGTTAGAGCAAATTGATGGTGTAAACGCTGTTAACTGTACTCTTGTTGAGATTGACGCAAAAACAGAGAATTTAAAGGTAGTCCTGGAAGGGTTGAACATGGATTATGAATTGATATCAAAAGCCATTAACGATTTGCATGGTTCGATCCACTCTATTGACCAGGTCATCTCAGGCAAGCATTTAGTTGAGGCAATAGAAACTCCTCAAGATTAAATAATCTAGCAATTTGTTATAAAGAAAACAACTCTATCCCGAATCTCACCTTTCGAAAAGGTGAAGATCTTCTTTTTTTCCGCTAACTTTAGAGGATAAAGGTCCTTCAATACTCCTGTAAATAAAGAAGAGCAGACTGATAAAAATTTCTGAAAGAATAAATTCAGAGGGATTAATCTCTAAGCTCAATTGAAGATTCAGGAAACCCTTCTTTAACTAAGATAGGGGCAACTAGTCGCATAAAATTCCCTTGAAGTTCAATTCGTCCTTCCTTTGTTGTACCACCCGTTGCTAGTTTTTTCTTCAGGCGTTTTGTCAAGGGTTTTAAATCGATATCTTTCGATAATCCCGCTATCACTGTTACTTCCCTTCCCCATTTTCTTCTTTCAATAAAGACACGAATACTCGTCTGTTCTTCTCTTGCGATATCCGAACAAGCACATAGCTCTGTCGGTAAACCACAGGTTTTGCAAATTTCACCCATTTTTTTATAATAACCTCAAATTTCTGGTTGAATCAGCTGACATTCACTAATTTATGAGAGAATATAAATTTATCGAAAAATAAATCTAAATCAGTTTTTCTGTGTTTGAATTTCATTCTTCTTGACGGATTAATCTGTTTTTAATCTTTTGATAATGGGGGGACGCTTTTTCAGAAGAATCCTATGTCCACAGATAATGCATCTAATCCCGGGTAATGTTTCCAATTCGGCAGGATCTATTTCCTGATGGCATTTTTGACATAGATACGAAGTCATATTTTAACCCAATATTGTAGAATTTAAGAAATCGAAATAACTCTTACACGGTACGTTTAATATTTGCTCTGATAAAATTTGCTATGGTATCAGTATCTACACCAGGCCCAAAAAATCCTTTGATTCCTATTTTCTCGAGTTTTGGTACATCATCATCAGGAATAATTCCTCCTGCAATAACAAGGGTGTCGTCAGACATCTCTTTTTCCAATAGTAGCTCCATAATTCGGGTAAAGAGTGCCATATGTGCAC
>JAEOTQ010000084.1 GCA_016839785.1 Candidatus Hodarchaeota archaeon
GCATTGGATAGACCAATGGCAACAGAACCAGGGACAGAGTTTTATTACAGCGATACCATAGCTCATCTGCTGTCAGCTATTATTCGAGAAAAAACAGGGATGGAGACAGAAACGTTTGCTAAACAGTATTTATTTGATCCATTGAATATTACAGAATATCTCTGGTGGAAAGATCCATCAGGACTCAGTTTTGGAGGAGGTGGATTATGGCTAACACCAAATGATATGTTAAAAATCGGTTATCTGTATTTGAAGAATGGAGAATGGAATACTACCCAAATCGTACCTGAAATATGGGTTCAGGAAGCAACCCAAGATCACAATCTAGGTAGTTGGTTATCAGGACTCGGACTTGGATATGGGTATCAATGGTGGATTGAAAATGGTAAAAATTATTATAATGCCGAGGGATTAGGAGGACAATTCATATTCGTAAATCCTGAAAATGATTTGGTCGTCGCAGTGACAGCCTGGGAAAGTGCCGGAACTTATCAACCTAGAGATGTGTTCAATTTGTTTATACTCAGAGCTATGGGTCTTCCCGATCCCACCACAACGACTACCACCACCACCACCACCACCACTAATGCAAATCCAGGCTTTGAACCGTATTTGATTCTCCTCTCTCTTTCTGTCCTCTGGCTGTGGACTCGAAAACGACAGCCCTAGGGCTTCGCTCCTCCTTTTTTTTGAACCTACCAATTCCGGATTCAGGTAAAAATAATGCATTCACAAAATGCTCTTTTTTCCTGCAAATCGCAAGAGTAAGCTAGTACATTGAAATATAAGAATGTAAAAACAGGCATTAACGCTTACCGAAACACCTAATACACCAGGGTTGAACCATTCAGGACTCATAATACTTGCAGTCCGCTTAGGAATTGTAATCATCCTCAGAAAAAAGCAACAGTAATAATTCCTCCCTCCTTTTTTTCTAAAAGAATATTTTGACTCCTTTGTGTATGTTTAAAGGATCAGTACTCTCACAGTAATTTCTTTCTATTAGAATATCGGATGATGATGAGGACTATGGGTAAGCAGAAAAAGACTGAAAGTATAGTAAAGCCAGGAATGTCCTTACTGGTATCTACCATAAGTTCAAGCTCACGAATGACGACGAGGTCTCCCGATACATTCTGATATTGGATAACATAGGTGTAGGTATGCCACCCCGTCTTCCAATTCTTTTTATAGATGGCTTCTTGAGTCTGATTATATTGGGGAACAATACATAATTCTTCCATTTTATATTCATCACCGTCAAGGGAGGTATTAGCTTTTAGCAATCCTAAGTCCTCTGTTCCAACTTTATTTTCCCAATAGGTGAGATTGTCAGTAGTTTGAGAAATATAATTAGTATATTCAAGTTTGTAGGTGACACCTTCCATGGTGATCTGACTAGTGGCAAAACGTCCCTCTAACTGTGTAATTTCTATAAAAAACTTGGTACCAGCTGTATAGGCAAGGTCTACCATAGTTCCATTCATGGCTTCAACACGCATATAAAGCACATCTGTTGAGGTAGCATCACTAATATTATAACTATACACCTTAGTAAATACATACTTCATTTTATCTCCCACACTGACCTTCCATTCCAAGTCATCTGAATTCCCAAATGCAACAGATAAATGACCAGATAGTAAAAATAGTAATAAAAGAATCAGTACCCTAGATTTAATCGTCATTCGCTCAGCTTCTGAACAGGAATTTCAGGTAATATCTCCATTCAGAAGGTGGGGATTTTTAAGGTTTTTCAGCTAATAAATGCCCTTCAGGGATTTGCAGCTCCTTCCATCTATACCATGAACCTGACATACTCAAGATAAGAAAAATAGTCTTAAAACATCATTCACACTATGCTCTTTTTGCTTGCAAATCGCAAGAGCACTAGCCATCTAAATAAGAATAAATAGAGGAAAAAAGAGAAAAGATCTAGGTTTTTCGTCTACGGGAAAGAAATAAAACAACAGAGCACCCAATAGCTAATAATGCCAATTCAAAACCAGAAATACTGACAGTAGAAGTAGTTGATGTTGATAATGTTATTCTTGTTGAGGAGGAAGTACTAAGGGGTGTGGTTATTGGGAAAGCTGTGGTAGAATCGTGAGTGGGAGCAAGTACCCAAGTTTCATTCAAAGGATTACCAGAGAAATCTGACCCACCAAAGAGAATGATCCGATTAGACTCATTGTCGTAAGCTAGATCAGAGTAATAGCGTTTACTCGGTTGATTGACGGTTTTCAGCTTTATCCAAGAATTAGAATTGTAGTCATAGATCCATGTGTCATCATATATAATTCCCTCGGTATCGCCTCCAAATAGAATGATTCTATCCCATTTTACATGATAAACCATCTGAAATCGGCCCCGACGAAGAGCTGATGTCGGAGGATTCATCTTAATCCAACTATTTGAATTGAAATCATATGCCCACGTTTCTTTTTCGATGCGTGTGTAACCATTGCTTTTGTATTTCCCCCCATAAAGAATTACTCGGTCGGAATCAGTATCATAAGTCATACCAAAGGCATAGAGAAGACCAGGAGAGGAAATTGGATTCATTTCAGTCCAATTGTTGGAATTATAGTCATAAGCCCATGTATCACTAAGAGCACGTCGTCCTCCTGCGGCTGAAGAATCTCCCCAAAATCCTCCATAGAGAATGATCCGGTCAGACTCGCTATCATAAGCCATATTGTGGATGGAGCGACTTCTAGGACCAGATTCAAGAGTCATATTCTCCCAGGTATTTGTATTAGAGTCATATGCCCACGTATCCCCCCAATCTACCATCGGTTCTGGGGGATCGTAATACTTTCTTACTCCTCCAAATAAAATTGATCTATCTGATTCTTCATCGTAAACCATGGCAAATGCGCCTCTACCACCTGGATGAGCGAGTGGAGACACATTCTCCCAAGAATTTGTATTATAATCGTAAATCCACGTATCATTGTGAACAATGTAGGGTGTGAGTGCTCCTGAAAAGAGAACTATACGATCTGATTCAGTATCATATGTTATTTCTGCAGCAAATCTGACTGGAGGCGCAATTGAAGGAGACATATTCATCCAATCGAAGTTATCATCAATATCGATAGCTGAAATCTCATATCCAAAAATTGAAGAATAAACGATGAAAAAGATCAAAGTGAAGATGAAGACTTGAAATTTGTGATTTGTTCGGATTTGATTAATTATAATTCTACTCATTCATATTAACCCCAAATAATTCTTGAAAATCTAATTCTACACAAGACAACTATTGAATCTTTACCTTTTTTCTTTTGGTATGCCATTTGATGATGATCCCTCCCACAAATAATGGAATGAGCTCAAATCCCCTAGTAATTTGGTCAGTATACAAGTCTTGGTCGCTATCTGTTATTACAGAAGAAGTACTTCCATCACAAGTTGAGGTTAGAAACTGTGTAAATGAGGTGTTGAACACCCAAGATCCCCCAGTGGTACCATAGGTATATTCCCAGAGGAGAGTACCAGTATCATCTCTGAAGGCCAACCAGGCATCATAAAACGGGTAACAAGATCCTGTTATGCCTGTGAGAACGTACTCCCCCGTGGATGTTAAGATACTATCAAGAGGGTTATCCCACCATGTAAAAAAGTCCCAATTATCCCAAGCGGCTAGAACTGTTTTATTCCATTCCCAAATCCCATTTAATCCTAGCTTAGAAATATTAAGATGGTCTTTACTACAAGACCAAATGCAAGAGATAATTCCGTCATCAACAGGGTATACAGCTTCGATTGTATTCCGATCTTCCCACTTCTTCGTCCACTGGATGGTTCCTTCTGCATCAATTTTAATTAACCCTCCCTCGTAATTACAGTTTATATAACCCCATCCACCCCGAGCAGTTTCAGTTGTTGTCCCCACAATAAAGCCATTATCAGCGGTTTCTGTAAAACATATCCTATTGTGTGAAAGGAATTTTTCTCTCCGCTCTTTCACAAGAACGGGGTCGTATTCAACATTCAATGTTCTGTTCCACTGGATAACTCCTTTCTTATCTGTTTTAAATAGGTAATTAAACAGACAAATGGCATATCCCCCGTCATTAGCTTCAGTAAAGGAGAAAATTCGTGTTAATGTACTTTTACCATAAAAAACATCACAAGAATGGTCATTATGACCGTAAAATTCACGGGTTCCTGGGTTAATAAATGTAAGATTCTCAGGAATTTCATATGTCTTATTCCAGGTCATCACCCCCAGATTATCAGTCTTAACCAATAGTATTTCACCTGGAGTAGTATCATTAGCATAAGATATTCCCATTATTGCAAATCCTCCATCGATCGGTTCCTCAAGATAATATCCTTGCTCAATTCCTTTCGTACCGTAAGTACGATGCCATTTTATCGATCCTGAGGGATCGGTCTTAACCAACCAAATATCTGATTGACCACTTCCAAAACTTGTAGTCGAGCCTACCAATACAAAATCTCCCTCTTTAGTTTGGACAAGTGCATTCGCTACCTCATCTCCACCACCTCCAAAAGTATGATTGTACTCCTCTAAACCATACTTATTGGTTTTAATCAACCACATATCTGTAGGTCCTGTTCCATATGAGGATGTTGTTCCAGCCAACGCAAACCCTTTATCACTCGTTTCTACAAGTGTATTTGCCCACTCCATGTCCTTCGGCGCTACATCATACCTTTGCCTCCACTGTATTTCACCGGTAGCATTTAATTTTGTGAGAGAAACCGGACTGAATTCTGTCAAAGCAAATCCTTGATCGTACGTTTGAACAAGAGAAACGACTTTCTCATTTCTTTCCCTGGTTTCAAAGGTTTTTTTCCATAAGAGATTCCCTTGATAATCGACTTTTACAAGGCGTGTATCATAGTTATCATAATCAGTGGTTTCCCAACCTGAATTGATGCGTCCAGCAACGACAAAGTCCTTATCCGATGTCTGGATTGGAGCTGTAATAGCGGCTAGTGAGAGAGGTATTGTCCATTCTAAGTCTCCAGAATAAGTACATTTGATTAACCATGAGTTTACAGATCTATCAAGATGGTAATATTCCATCTTATATTCATCTACTCCAGCAGTAATAATGAAATCACTATCCGATGTTTGGATAATATGAATATTATATATCCCTTTATCCTGAACTAATTGAAAAGACTTATTCCATACAGAGTTACTGAATTCATCTAGCTTCATTAACCAAATATCTGTTGAATTAGGAGCTGTAGTGTGACCAGGAGTTCTGGAAATGTGATTATCTAATCCAACTAAAATCAATCCAATATCTACAGTCTGAAGAATCGCTACTAAATTTGGATAGTCCGAAGATTTCGTATTCTCGAAAATTTTTTGCCACTGAATCAGTCCAAACTCATCAGTTTTTACAATTATTTGCTTGGGATTTTCAGAAGGAAGACCCGATGCCATATCATTCACGAGTAGTACAAAACCACTATCAGAGGTTTGTATTATGGTATCCAACCTAAAATCATTCCAATGCCTTGGAGGAGTTCTAAAACAATAGGATTGATTCCATTCCAGCTTTCCATTGAAATCCATTTTTTTTATCATAATATTTTCCTTATGACAATATGCAAAGGCAAATCCTCCATCAATTGTCTGGATAAGAATCGGATCATCAATCAATTCTCTCAGATATTCCAATTCAACAGTAAGTTTTTGATTCCATAGAACACTTCCAAACTCATCAGTTTTTACTAAAATTACTTGTTTAGCAAATAGAGTGAAAGCAAAACCTCCATCCTTAGTTTGTATAAGATCTATTGGTTCTTCCCCAGGAGGAGGAAAAAAGCTTGAGTTCCTATTCGATATAGGTTCAAAAAGCGCAGGTGCAGGATCATCTCCAAGCAGGAAAGGGATTAGAAATGTCAGAAAAAGTAATAACAATATTCCTAGCCTTTTTAACCGAGGAGGTCTTTCATAATGCTTTTGGGGCAGCTTAAGGCAAACTGGGAGAAGTTGGTGGTTTCCAAAAACGCGTTTCTTGATATATATAGATCTCATTCAACCATTTCCTCCAACTTGCGAAAAAGCAAATCTCCTAAATCAGTTGGCCGTAATTGTGGGTTTTCAAGCTTGATGTTACGTTCTTTGATCTCTCGCAATAAAACCGAGCGACAATGAGTATACTCCTCACAATTAGCACAATCTCCTTTGTGTTCATACCATACCTGAATATTATTCTCTGGAGAAAAAGTAATATAGGCCGTAATATTGAATATGTGACTATTGCCCCTGGCAAAACCAAGCTCCGGACTAATAAGATCAAGAGTGATTTTAGAGGCCTTGGCAGTACTTTCTAGAAGAACTTTGATCCGCTTATTAGCTTCTTTCAATGTTTTACTGATAAACGCGGGCGTCACAGCCTTTTGTTTAGCAATTTTTCTACCAGAAAGAGCATTTCGCTTGAGAAACCAGATTTCTACTTGAGTTGAGGTAGGATATTTGAGTCCATGATATTTACCAAAACTGGTTACCATGTAACAATTTTTGGTTAACATCCTATAAAAGATTAACTAGTTTATAAAGGAAGCAAAAATTGTCGAGAGAGATTTCGAAAACAAAAAACATTGAAGTAAAAAAAATATTGAACCGAAAAACTCGAAAGTGGATAGGAAAGAAACCGATTACTTAGAGCAGTGAAATTTCACACAGAACCCTCAAGACAAGAAAAATAGTCTTAAAACATCATTCACACTATGCTCTTTTTGCTTGCAAATCGCAAGAGCAACGGCCATTCGGCAAGAACCAAGAGAATTCATGGGTATATCCAAAACACAGCGGAAAACAACATGAATAATCTTATATAGCAGAATGAGCCTAGC
>JAEOTQ010000085.1 GCA_016839785.1 Candidatus Hodarchaeota archaeon
GAGAAGAAGCTATGTTCGGTTTTGTAGCTGCCTATGGTCAAGGTGAGGGGATTTCCTCAACGCTCCTCTGGGAACCGTCATTAATAGGTCACTTCTATCAATATTTGAAAGAACTGGTGGATAGAGCTAATAATGCCGTTGATTTCGTTATGCAAACTCGTGCTGAAGATATGGTAACCTATGTCGACTTTACGATTGAGGAAATCAGTTGTTCTGCAATAGCTTTTGCTTATCCAGTAGCAAGTCTCCCTCAAAAGTGGGTATCTGCGTTATCTTTAGAGCACACTCCTGAAACGCCAAAACAGGGAGTCCTATTTATGATGCTCCTAATGCGTGAAAAATGGAGTGAAGTCTCCCACACGTTCCAAGACGAAATCACTGAAGGGATGCAGGATATTAAGAATTACATACTTGCTGGAGAGGACAAAGGAATCATTAGCCAAAAGATAAAAGAATTCAGGCTATTCATCTCCGGAACGGTTGAGATATTAGAAGAAATTGAAACAGATCTGGATGATGTCACTGATAGTATTATGGGTGATTTTGAATCCGAATTTCTTGATGATCCAGAAAAGGAATGATCTCTATGTCTGAAAATTTGCGTTTACGAACGGAACCCTGCACTGTGTGTAATAAAACGTTTGCCTTGTCGGTGCCAACATCCGATCTAAAACCTGATTTAACTGGGTTAGATATATTTATTGATACCCATGGAATTGATGCTGATCCCTCCCATGTACGCATTCTTTACATTGATGCCGAGGGATTTGTTCGATCCATCAATACTGTTACGAAATATACCACGCTTTTACGTGAAGAATAAACCACGAGTAAGTCCTGAAAATCTCGGATAAAATGGAATCATAAGATATCCATATGAATACGCTGAGCTGTTCCCCTTGTTCCTTTTCGTGAACAGGTTACACTAAATAATGGTACACTAAACTCATGAGCAAGTAGGGTGGCGGTATCCAAGCTTAATGCAACAAGAATATCCAATATAGCTCCATCCTCATGTCGGAATATCCGAACAAAGGAATGCTCTGTTCGAGCACCTGTTTCCTCATCCCATGCTTTCTCAACTAATATGAGCGTTGGCCACAACTCCCCCTTCTTAAACCACTCTTTTCTTATCTTAACGGGTGTTTCAACTGATTTTCCTTTAAGGCCACTAAATATAAATCTTTTATCATCTATAATTTCAGTTTCTGTTACGCGGATGTGTGGATTTTGCCGTGCGATCCATCCAAAAGTTCTAAATTGCATAAAGTTTCAAACCACTTTTCAACTACATGAGATAAAGGAAAATCAAAGAATGTTTCTCTTCGAAATTCTGTAATTCAATCTACATTCAATGGTACTTCTAGGAAAAAAACCTTTCGTTGTCTTCACCTTATCTCTTAATAATTTTTTTTATTTAAAATGTAGTTATTCTGTTTCTGCATCCGCTATTGAAGATTCATCAACTGGACTTATTCCAGTACTTAGTATGGCATCTTTTCGTACACTAATACGTGTTTCTAATGATAATTTGCTCATATTCCAACCTAAGACCGCGAAGAAGCCTAGTTCCAAGAGAAACATGACTACTTGAAGTAATAAACTTTCTGAAAAAAACTCTAGCACATAGGTGAACACTGCCAAGACACCGATATAATATAAATCGGATGGTAGTGTTTTTCCAGAAGTGATTTTACGATCTTTGTAGTGAAAGAATGCTACTTCAGTTATAGCGATCATTCCTCCCAATAATCCTCCTAGCAGTCCTCCTAGAAACAATATTTCTGGCCAAATTACCGGGATCGACCATAATCCTCTTGATATAAATGTAAAGAGGTTTGTTAGGAGAACTATGCTGAGATACCCTACAGCAGTGGGAATAAGAAGAGCAATGATTACATTGAGTATATTTAAGGGTTGGTATGTTAATTCGTACTTGGAAACATCAACCTTATTTTCTTCAGTCATGTATTAACCTCTTATGATTACTTTTTTACTTGATTAAGCCTGTTAATAACCCATTCTTGCTCTAAAGCTGCAATAAAGGGGGCAAATCTTGGTCCGCGGGAGGTACCCAAGAATATCTGATATAAGAACCCAAAAAATGTAGCCATTTGTTTGCGTGATAGAGTGAACTTTGTTTTCAGCTCCATCATGCACTCTTTAATTTCATCTTGAGTCCAGGAAATTGTTTCCAGAGTTTCAGCCAATGCTAGTACGATTTTTTGCATTTCAGGAGTAATCTCTTTTACTACTTTGGGGGAGATGACATCTGGAATATTTATTTGAAGATGGGGAGGGGCACAGTCTTTTATCCAACTTCGGGCTAGAGTTAATCGTGAATGAATATGGTCTTTTACTTCTGGTGATGGTTTTGTTGCTAATATGCCTGTCGCAAGAAGTTTGTTGATGGCTTTTTGTGTCCCATCTTCCCCTTCTTCTACGAGTTGCCCTAAGATGAACGCATGATTATAATCCAATTGAAACCCAATATACTTGGGGATTTCATTGAAATGAGTAATCTCATAGCTTCGGCGAATGGTTTGTAATTCTGACGGATCCTCAAATGACTCAATGTTATGATAGATTCGTTGAGCTTTATCATATTCTGCAATGTAGGATGGTATTTTGTCCAATCCTAGCACGATCCTTCGTTTGGGAGGAGGCTTCAAATAAAGATATCGTAATACATGCGATTCTGCGTACTTTAACCATGTAGTTGGCGTAAACCCAATGAAACCTGAACTTGTCATATCCCCATGGTCAGTTCTCCCTTCTGAATATCCTACCCATTCATTCCAAAAGCCATAAGGGCCAGGATGTTCGAGAACAGATTCTAGAACTTCAATACAGCTATCTCGGGATCCACCTGGTGTGGCATGATCCTTACCATAAGGCTCAAAATGAATATTTAGAGTATACCATATGGCTAGCCACTCCAAACGCCATGTTAATTTGCCTAGTCTCATATCTGACCACCCCTCATCCTCACATTCAGAGCAGGAATAACGAACTTTGTATTTTTTCAAATCAACCTCTAAAGCTTTAGTTGTGCCGATTCTCTGACAATTCCCACATATTGGATTAAAAGGGATCCAGTCTTCAGGAAAGGGATTTTCTGCTCTATATTTGTTCAATATCCCCCGAACTTTTTCTTTTTGCTGAATTAATGAAATGATTGTCTTTTTCATTTCTTCAGTTTGATAGAATTCATGAGTTTGTATGATTTTGACGTTTTTTCCAAATTTAGGAAGCGGATTTCCAAAAGCTTCCCAGTAATACTCAATCCACGAGGAATGTTTCCCTGTTGGATCCGGAACATCCACTAAGCGCCAATTGATATATTTTGTTGCCTCCTTAGAATCTGAGAAGGACTTTAATTGTGCTTCCTTTCCTTTCCAGGGATCAGAAGTATATAAAATTAAATTATGTGTGGCAGAAAAACCCTTACGATTAAGTTCTTCCACAACTGCATTTGTTAGTACGATTTCTCCGCGTAACCGACCGACATGTTGTCTGCCAGATACTGAAATCCCGCAATTACAGTGAAATTCTTTGTTATCAGGCCAGTGAGCAATTAAATCTTCTGTTAGCTTGTCTACCCAATGTAACATTATTGGTTTTGGATGGCCACTCATTTATTGCTTCCACATCTCTTTGTTTTAGTCAAAGAGAAAGATGGAGAAGAGTTTAAAAAGAACAATCTTAATTATCAATTTGAATTATCTTAATTTAATACTAATAAATTTAAATGTAAAAGGCATAATCGGGCTTAGTGGTTTGAATTACAGGTTAAATTCAATGAACTGCTATTGCTTACGATGATTATGCTCTTACTCTTGAAAGGTTCGATTTTGTGATTAAAAAAGAGAAAATTGGATAATAACTTTACGAAGGATTTGTGAAATTAAATGATGAAAGCACTAGTACTCACTGGTGGTAGTGGGAAGGAAATGTTGCCTCTATCGAAGTATTGTCCAAAAACCATGCTGAAAATACATGGTAAACATGTGATAGAGTATGTTCTAGATGGATTGATTGAAACTGGGGTGGATGAATTCATTGTTGTTACTGGACACCAGGGGAAAAAAGTCCAAGTCGTATTAGATCAGTATCGTTCCAGAGGAGTCAATATTCAGACTGTAAATCAAGGAGAAAGAAAAGGTATCGAAGGGGCAATTCTGTCTGCCCAGATGCATTTTGGAAAAGATAAACCCTTTCTCTTAGCTTATGGAGATATTGTTGCTCCCTCGATGTTTTACCATCATCTCCTTAACTCGTACATAAATACTGCAGCCGATGGCGCCATATCCGTTACACTCATTGGAAAATCACAAGAGTTTGGGATTGCAAACATAGATGATCGTGGTTTTATTAAAACCATCTCCCCTGATCCTTCCTCAGGTGATAATGATACAAATTATATATTCGCAGGGGCATCAATTCTGCCTGGAGAATTTTTTGAAATTCTAAGTGATGAAAAGAAATTAACGAAAGCACTTGCACGTTTATTGAAGGAGCAAAGACGCATTTGCGCCTCTGTTTGGCAAGATGAATGGATTGATATTGGCTATGGGTGGGATTTACTGGCTGCAAATCAAGATATTTTCAAAGGATTGGATTATGCTCGCATACATAAATCAGCTAAAATATCTCCTTCAGCTCATATTTCTGGATTAGTCCTTATTGAAGAGGGAGTAACAATTGACCACAATGCAGAAATTGTTGGCCCCTGTTTCATTGGGAAAAACGTCTATATTGGTACAAATAGCTTGATCCGTAATTATGCCTGTATTGGAGAGAACTCTAATATTGGGTTTTCTGTCGAGGTAAAAAATTCTGTAATTCTATCTAACGTGAAGATTGGACGCTTATCATTTGTTGGCGATAGTGTAATCGGAGAAAATGTTATTATTGGATCAGGTGTGACAACCATGAATGTGCTAAGAGATGATGAACTACAAAAATCATCTCAAGAAATTAAAGGAAGAAAATATCACAAACTAGGCGTAATTATTGGGCCTAATTCTGTTATAGGTTCTAACTCTGTCATTAAACCCTATGTAATTATTGATGCCAATCAGGTTATTCCTGATGGTACAGTGGTTAAGAAGAAGATTCCTTAAATCTATGGATGGAAAAAAAGGGAAAAAAAAGGAGTGTATTGCATCTTTGTTTCTACATTTGGTCTAGACGTTTGTCAGGAACGTAAGATAATATTCCACGAATTTGCTTTTCCTTTTTGTTGATCCGGAAGACATTAGCTACCCGATAGATATGAGGATCCGTTTCTGGTCTTAAGAATAAATCTCCACTTAAAAAGAGCATTTTCTCGAAAATGTCTGGAGTGGTTTTTTCGATGTGAGTATGTTGAGCATTCCCATATCGTCGTTCATCTCCAAGGATACCCCGATGATGATAAATTTCAGTTGGAGAAATTAACCAGTAATCTATCCTTGAATAAATATAAA
>JAEOTQ010000086.1 GCA_016839785.1 Candidatus Hodarchaeota archaeon
AACGGTTCGGTGCTAGAGCATATTTTCGAATATCAAGAGAGGGATTAATCATTACCCTTTTATCTGTTCTTGTGGGGTTCCCTATGCTTGCTGTAGGTGCTGTCTTCTGGTGGGGTGAAGCTGCTTCTTCTATTGGTATAAGAGGTAGAGTATCCGCAGCAGGCCCAATATCAAATCTAATATTGATTGGGTTTTCGTATTTACTGATAGGCATTAGCTTCGCGATCATTCCAGCAAATTTAGACCTAGGTTCAATTCTTCAGGAAGTAGGAATAGTGGGTGTATCTTTGAATATATTTATTGGTCTTTTCAATCTCCTACCCATTGGTGTCCTTGACGGAGCTAAAGTATTAGCATGGGATGTAAGAATCTGGATTGCTCTCATTGGAATATTTCTATTCTTCGGATTTATCGGTGGTGGATTTGGATTATTCTAAAACATAGGAATTCACTATTAAATGTATGATTGAAGGAAAAATTAAAGTTTATTTTATAATTGAAGACCATGGATAACGTTTGGCAATTTCGGAAAGCAAACGATCCACTTTTTTCTCCTCGAAAGTATCGTGATAGCATAATGTGAGGACTGTTCCTCCACGGGTTCGTTTCATTCGCTGATACATGGTCTTAACCGTATTCACGACATCATAAACAATCAGGAGATCTGCTTGTGGTATATCGATATCTCGCTCTCCTACACTTGTCATAATTAGTATAGCCTTTGTTGAATGGCTTTTAAAGGCATTTAAAACTTCAGCTTTCTTCTGGACTTCTCCTGTTACTAAATATGGAGAAAATCCTTCTTCCCTGACTTTTTCAACTAGTAAATGAGCTGTGTCAAGATAGGAACAGAGTACGACTGTCTTTGAAGATTCTGAACGTTCATTAAGAAGTTTTAGGATTCGTTTTATTTTAGCATTCGTCTCAGGAATCGCATAAATCATCTGTTTATCTATACCAAATTTCTTAAGTCGGAACAAAAACTTCTTATATTTCCCTACTTGCATAGAAACAGCATATTTGCGTGTTAGTAGTAAGCCATTGTACTTCTGTGTGTCATTTGCTTCTAGCATGCCTGATACAAGCGCCAGCTGAGAGATTGGAATCATTTCAAGGAGTGTAGGATTTTCAGCCCTTTGTTCTTCTAAAATAGCTTCTCTAAGTCCCTTAATTGCCTGATCGATCTGTTGCAGGATTGTCCTCAATGCTTCGCTAGGCTGAACTAAATCTTTTCTGATTTGTGTATATTTTATGTATTTGTCAACATCTGTTTCTGAGAGCAATTCATCCATGGTAATAATTTCTAAATCTGGGATTCTTCTATCTAAGGTAATTTTTTCATCACGGATTTTAATTTGGTCTTGATGTCTATCATAAAATATATGAGAATCACGAAGGGTTCCAGTCATACCAACGATCCATGCATCCTGGATAAAATACGGAATTAAGGTATTATATGGAAAAACAAGTAACCTGGAATCGCCCTGACGTCTTACAATCTTATCAACTTCATTAATTATAACAGTATCAAATTTAGGTTTATCACCAATAATTTTTTCAAATACATTGGCAAAAGTTTGTGGAGTTGAAGCAACAATTCGTGAATTAGTAATAATTTTTTTTCGTAACCATGTAGGAGTTCGTGAAGAGAATGATTGGAAATCACTTTCTTTGAATCCTCCATATTCTTTTTCAAAATAGTGGATTGTTTCTAAATAACTTGTGGTGGAATGTAAAAGCAGTAAAACTCTTTGAGTAGGTAATATCTCTTTAATAAGAAGATAAGTAAGAACTCTTTTACCTAAACCTGTATCTACTTCAGCTATACAATGGATTTTTCTTTTAAAATTCCTTTTCAACCGTCCGAGAATTGCTGTTTGATATTCTCGTTTCTGAATTACAGTCTGAGGAGAGTTATCGTGATCCAACTTGAATGCATGGCTCCTTTAGCCATTATTTGTATTCATTGATTTTTCTTCTCTTTTATTAATTCATAAAAAATCTGCCTCTCAGAATCACTCTCTACTTGATTTGGATTTGTAGTGATGCAAAAACGTATTCTTATTGGTTATTTAGTGACTATAGCTGCAGGACTTTCGTTCGGCTTTATCCCAATAATTATTGCTCTTTTGCGAGACATAGAAGTCTCCATTTTAGAACAACTTTTTCTTAGATTATTCATTGGTGGTATTGTAGGAATTGTTGGCATTGGGAGTTATTTTATATGGAAAAAGGATATTTTTGAACTTGTTAGGAATAAAAACGTTCAAAAAAGCTATATCTGGCAAGGATTTTTCTTTACGATAGCAATAGCGATGTACATATGGTCTATTATCCTTAACACGCCTGTTGGGGAGGCCTCCCTTCTTATTCAAATTCATCCTCTCATCACACTTATTCTAGGAGCGTTCTTTCTAAACGAAATAGTAAATAGAAGGAAATTGGTGTCAATTTTACTAGGATTTACTGGTTTATTACTTCTTACTCGTCCGTGGGAAAGCTCACGCTTTCTATCCTCTCTTCTTGGCGATCTCCTTGCCACTATGAATGGCATTTTTTATGCCATTTATCTTGTAATAGGAGTATATAGCACTAAGATTCGCACAAAAATACCCCCCTCTCTCTCAGTATTCTGGGTATTATTCTGGGGTTTCATTTGGGGAGTGATACTTATTTCAATTCTTTATCTATCTCCCATTAATGGTGATAATTTCTCTTTTAGCCTGAACAGCTTAGTCTCAGGACCTGTACTTCTTTTAGGAATTCTTTTAGCTACACTCGGGAGTATCTTACCATATGGATTACTCATGCTGTCAAACAAATTTGAAATTGAATCATCAATTCAATCCATCTTAGGATTGGGTGAACCTATAGCTGCAGCCATCCTTGGTTATTGGATCTTATCCGAACAAATCACAATCTGGTACCTTGTGGGTGGTTTCTTTCTTTTACTTGCTATTATAAATATCATAGCAACCTCGAACTCAGAAATTTGACCCCTAAAAGAGGATTTCGACGCTTTCAGGATTATTCTTTTACCCAAAAGTGTTCGTATTTTTCTAAATTGGGACGGAGGATCGCGTTTTTACTCCAACTAGCGTCATATTGCATTGGGGATCCCTGTGCCATTTATATGACTTTTCTTGTATATTCTGTTACAAGAGGATCCTTATCTAACTCTGTGAGGGGTATCCAGCTAACGTCAGCTACTTCTTCGTCGTCTTGAACAAGCTACTGTCCTTCACATTCCAACTTGCATAGAAACACGCAATAGAGGTCAGTTAAGTGGTCAGTGGTTCTGACCATACTTCTTAATCCAACTACTCCGACAGGATGAACAGATATACCTGTTTCTTCCAAAATTTCTCTTACTATAGCTTCTTGAAGAGTTTCTCCCTCATCTACAAGGCCCCCTGGAATTAACCACTTCCCTATTGCTGGACCGTAAGTTAATTTCACAAGTAATACACGAGAATCATGAATAACAACTCCTCCAACTCCTATGAAATGACAGGCAAAGGATTTTGGATAGTTCATAATAAATTTCATTCCATAGTACAATTAAATTTAATATACTCTTTGAATTTCAAAGTAGCTGCTTATCTATTCAGGTTAAGGAATATGATGATTTGAAGATATGGAAAGTATTAGTTTTAATCTTTGGTGGAATATGTCTATCCATTATCCTTTTTGGCTTTATTTTCTTTGAATTGAGTAATATGTGTTATCCAACTGGATATAGATTGACACTAATCGAAAATACAACAGAGTTTAATCAACCATATCTAAACAAAACTAGTTTCGATTTCGACCAGTTTCCAACCTTAAAGAGAGCGATGAGAGAGCTCATAGATCTGGACAGTTTAGAAAGAACAGGTAACTCTGTAGTGTCCGAATTCGATAATTGTCGGAATGAAGTTGATAATTACCTTAAAAAGGGTAATTTCTTAGAATATAATAACACAAAATACTCCCATTTTGCGTATTATCACTATTTTTTTGAATTGATAGCTGCTTGGATTGCTTAATTTCGCTATATACTCTTTCAATCAATGATTATTCAATGATCGAATAAATTGTCAATTACCTGAGATCTTTGATAATTCCCTTGGTAGTAGTGGAGATTTGTTTGATAGAGGCGGTAATATTTTCCGAGTTAGCAGTAACATCGTTTTTAAACGTATCGACCGAGGAATCAAGACTATTTTGAGCTTCTTCGAATTTCACATCCATCTTCCTCCTTTGATCATCGATATACTCACGTTCATCACGAGTTTTTCCTATATAATTATCAGCATTTTTCTGGACTTCATTGAAGAATACATCGAATCGATCTTGCAACGATGAGCTATATTTATCTAAAGTGCCTTGATGGTCAGCAAGCTTCTGAGATGCACTCGTTCGAAATTCGATAAGAGAATTTTTATGGTCATCTTCTAAACTTCCAACTAATGATTTTGTTGATTCTTCACTTTCCTTTACAGCTTGATCGAGTCTATCATTAGTTGTAGAAACAATACTTTGTATAGCAACTAGTCCATCTTGTTCAATGGTACGAATTTGCTTTCTCAAGTCATCGAATGCTGCTGTACTGGATCGTTTAAGTTCGGTATTCTTGGCATGAATAATTTCACGATTTGCTTCTACCGCAGTATCAGCAGCAGGGGCTATTGATGAAACAGTAGTGAGTAACTCGCTTTGCTTTGATTTCAAATTCTTTCTTACATCGGTTAGAGTAATTTCAATGTTCTTTTCTTGACCTGTTTGGATTTCCTTAAATTGTTGACTAATGCCTGACTGTAAATCACCGAGAGTTGTTTCATGTTTTGCTAAAACATTCTTCATTCCTGTCTGAGATTTCTTAAAAAAGTCCAGTATAGACCCATTAAGATCCGAAGTCGTCTCATTTAACTTTGTCTTAGTTTTTACTCCGAATTGATCAAAAGAACTATTTATATTCGAATACCAATTCTCAAATGCTTTTGTTAAAGTCTCTGTAGTTCGAATTCGCTTTTTACTAAAATCTGATGAAACGCGTTCCAGTGAAGAGAGAATTTGATCTTCTAGTTGACGAAATCCAGATTTTAGTGAATTCTCAAATTCTGTGGTGACATTAGATTGTAATTCTTCGTTAGTGTTAAGAGCTGATATGAAAGATTCGAATACATTCTCCTTTATATTAGTAATAGTCTGTTGTTGTTCACCTTGATATTTTTGCCACTCAGCGTAATATCCTTCAACTCCCTTTTCTATTTTTAATTTCACTTCTTCTTTTTGCTCATTAATGATTTGAATTACGCTTTGCTGGGATTCATCGAGTAGCTCTTTTTGCTTTTTGAGATTATCTTCAAGACGTGCTTTAAGACCATCTATTCCTGCAAGGAGGTCTTCTTTTGCGATTTCTAGTCTCGAGACAGATTGACGCATTGTATTAGCAAATACATTATCCAGTTCACTTTCCTTGGCATCACCTATTTGGGACATTCGTTTGTTAAATTCATCTAACGCTTGATGAAAGGATGTCGCTACTCCATCAGACATTTCTCCAATATTAGTATTCTCTCTTTCCACTGTACTAACGAATTCCTTCTGAATATCAGCTAACTTATTGGAAATTTGATCCTGGAATTCTTTAATCTGTTTATACTGATAAGAGTAAATATCATTTAAACCTGTATTCACTTTTCCCCCCATTTGCTGATAAATTTGGGAAATTTCCTCTTCCTGTTTCGAGGTCAGCGAATTTAATTGTGTTTGCAGTGAAGTCGTTTCTTTCTGTAATTGACCAATTATCTTCTCTAAGCGAGAACCGAAAGTTCCTTTATCAGACTCCAGGTCATTTTTAAGCCCACTTAAACTATCCGTTAGGTCACTAACAGTTGTAGCTAACTTAGAAATCTGTGTTAAAATGTCGGATTTACCCTGATCTATACTCTGGGAGACAGAAGTTGCTTGTTTCTTAATATCTTGTCGAAAATCCTTTACTCGACTATCATATTGACCACTCTCACTTTCAAGCTTGGCAAGATGATCCTTAATTATCCTTACTTTGTTATCTCGTTCAGACATCAATATACACCCAATTAACATCGTATTAGTATTATAATTAGTGATTATTCCGAATTAAATTATAGTTATTGCCAGTAAAATTGTGTTTTTAAGTAGATATCAAACTCCGTCAATCAATTTGTAATACTTATACATTCTTCTTGAGGTACCTCAATGGATAACAATAAACTTCGGAATATGGATCAATTTGAAGGAAAAATCCAGCCTATCGATCTAGCAGCGGATGCTCAAAAATTAGCTACTTTTTTTAACGAAATAGATGATCTTTGGCCTGGAACCTTTACACAAGGTATAAAATTTGATGAAAAACGTGCCAGAGAGTTTATTGGTAAGAGAAAGGCGTTGGAAACCTATGTGGCATTTGATCCGACAGACAGGATAGTTGGATTTGTGTCTGTGCATAAACGGATGGAAGAACTGAATGTTTCCTATATTGGAATTCTTGGAGCTCATCCAGATGTGTTATCAAAAAAGTATGGAAAACATCTTCTTTTAACCGCTATTGAGTTTAGTGTCGCAAATGGGGATATTCGTCAGGATTTACACACATGGGCTTCTAATATGAAAGCTGTTCCATTATATAAAAAGATCGGACTCCAGTGGGTGCCAGATACCTCAGTTTACATGCAAAATTATGTCCCAGCCATTTTGCAAGATAGTTTTTGCAAACCATATTTTGAAAAACATCCAGATTGGTATTTAGATCAAAAACGGGATTTTTCTCAGGCACCTGATGATAATTCTTTTGGAAAGATGAAAGTGTTTAACTATCATTTTGAAAATAATGGAGATTATCTAAAAGTAATGGTTGATAGGTATAGTCGATCAATTATGGGAATAACTCGATGTCTGGATGGAGAAGAATTAAGTCTCATTCTCCAGTATGATGAACATGATGTTTTTACAGGTATAGAAGAACCATTTTCCCTCAAAGTTGAGAATAAGACAAGTAAAGAGTTTTCACTCAATGTAGCTTTTGAACCTTCTAATGAAATCACGCCTCAGAAGACACAATTAAGTACTCAAGTTCCAATTGGAAGTGTGAGCATTGATAATTCATATTCAGTGATTGACACAACCATAGATTCCAGTATCTACCGAAAAACACCAAGTATCAAAGCAAGGATCACTTTGAATGGAAATGATCTAATTTTAGAATCAGGTGTTAGAGCAAAACAACCTGTTGATATCACTGGCTCAGATCTCCATAGATGGATTCCTACAGGAAAACAACACTTTGGTTTGAATATTAATAATCGGACAACTAATTCAATTCAAGGAGATATTGTCTTTTGGTCTGATTCAGATATTCATATACATAATCCTGTAAATCGGATAAATATTGAGCCAGAAAGCTATATTGGTCTTCAAGCAGTCCTCGAAATACCAGAATTTGAAGAGGATAAAGCGATTACTCTCTTTTGTCAACTAAGAATGAAAGAGGCAAAGAGTAGAGTATTTGAAGTCCCAGTTTTCGTTTCCAATCATCCAGCAATTGCCGCAAGAATACAAGCGGACAAAAAACGAGTGTTCCTGCAAAATCAATACGTTCAGTCCATCATTCATCTTGAAGGAGCCCGTGCGATCTTAAAATCAACAGAAGATTCAGCAATGGGACTCAGTGTAAACATCCTAGACTTTGGTCCTCCATTTGGATTTAGTGAATTTAATCAAGTGAAATTTGATCCAGAAATAATATACACAAAGAACTCGATTAGAGTGAAACTCACAAAACGAAGTCGATCAAAAGAAAATCTTGTATTTTCTCGATATATTGAACTCCGACCAGGTGATACTCATATTGCCGTTTGGGAAGAGATTCAGAATTTAGGATTAATCCAGGATCAGGTAACTATCCTGATGCAACCATCGTATAGTGGGGGGATAAATTTGCCAATGGGTAATAGGTATCTTATTTTTGAGAATGAACTAGTCACAGGACCTAATTATCTTTGGCCTATACGAGAGGGCGATCTTCCCGAAGGAACGGATCGCTACGAACCCTGGGTGTGTGTTGAATCGGGAAATGTAACTTATTATCACATTTATCAAACAGAAAATACGTTAGCTAATCCAAGTAGAGGTTCTCTAACGACATTAGAAAAAACTGTTCTCATCCCCAGTTTATCTACAGCTTCATCGCCAAAAAGTTGGTTAGGATGCAGTTTAAAGGACACCTGGAAAGGTGTTCGAGATTTATCTTACTATTTGTGTAAGAAAACACTTCTTTCACATTCAGAAAAGATGCTTAATCCAAAGTCATATTTAGAATTCTCAATTCCCAATGACGATTTACTTCTCGGGAATAAGATCAATACTGTAAATCTAAGTTTAACATCAACCCGTTTTCTCCCCTTATCAGGCCAAGTAGTGTTTGATCTCCCTGACGGGTGGATATGTTCACCTGAAAGCCAAGAATTTTCTGAACTGAATTTGAAAAATCCTCAAAGTTTTTTGTTTCAGATTCAACTACCAGAGATAACTAAATCACATACTGATAAATTTTTAGTTAGGATCAAGTCTCCTACGGGAGAAATATCTAAAGAATTTCCAGTTCTTGTATTTAACGGTTCTTTACGCCCAAAAATAACAACATTAGCTCCCATTGACGAAAAAAGTATCATTAAGGTACAGAATGAATCCCTCGAGATTACTAGTTCAAAAGATTTTGTTGGCACTCTCACTTCTTTGCGATATATGGATACAGACTATGTACTGTCAAATTTTCCTACAATGGTTCCATCATTATTCTTCAATCAAGATCCTGCAGGTTTATTAACTATATTACTAGGTCAAAATGATGATCTAAGCGATCTTAAATTCTTCAAAGAGCAATACCATGAATTAGAGGTTCATAACGATCCATGGTATGGAGTAGAATATACTGTGAACGTGACAGAACGAAAATCGTTGAAAGGTTTGGTTTTCAAAACATCCTATGAATTATTAGGGGGAGACTCAAACCTTCTAAAAGTTAGTCTATCTGTTTCTAATCCTACTTCTGCAACATTTCAATTATTGTCATTAAGTCTCTTAAGTCCTGCAATTAATGGAACTATTGACAATTTAACCTCGCATATTAATGTAGATGATTCATCGTTGAGACATACCTTTACAAGAGAGAATCCACAACCAATTTTTGCATTAGGCTCAAAGAGTCTGACGAGATTAGACTATGTAAAAGATGGGAAAATGCTATCCATTGTAGCTCCTCAGTCAGATACGAACTTATTCCCTCTCGATGCAGGAAAAATGATTCTTGGAGGAGGTGTAGCTAAATCTTGGAATCTAGAACCGAACAAATCCGAAAGTTGCTCGTTCTTCTTAGTATTGGGTTCTCCAGATGACATGAATTCTGAAGAGATTTCCAATTTATTTCGCCAATAATTTCATACAGGGTGTTCTGATTTTAACTGGTTCATAATGGTTATTACTTGCCATTTTTATGGGTTCTACTGTCGTCTACAATTTTATATCCATAAGAATCTTGAGGAAAAATGTCCCAAAAGCTCGATAAAACACCTAATGTAATATCAAAAATGTTTACTTCATTAGCTCCACGTTATGATTTAATGAATGACGTGATGACAGGTTTCACTCATCACCACACACGAAAATTTGCCTTAGAACTAATCAGGGAGAAACAGATCGATCGAATCTTAGATCTCGCATCTGGAACAGGAGATTTTGCATTTCTTCTCAATAATTTGCTGAAATCAGAGACTGTGATTATTGGATGCGACTTCTCAAGAGGAATGTTGGAAATTGCGTGTCATCGACTGCAAACTATCCAAAATGTAGCAGAAAAAAAATTGGCATTTTTTTGCTCGGATATCAATCACCTTCCATTTTCTGATAAAATTTTTGATGTTTGTTCCATAATCTATGGATTAAGGAACGTCCAGGATCCATTAGGTGTCTTGCACGAGATTTATCGTCTAACTAAACCAAATGGCAGGTTAGTCATTGTAGAGTCAAATATCCCATTAAATCCTATCATTCGGTTTTTACTGTCATTCTATTTCAAAAAAATTGTTCCTATTATCGCTTCTTTATTCGCATCAAATGTACAAGCCTATGATTATTATTTTAAATCTGTAGAACAATTTATAGCTCCAATTGGTTTATTAAAATTATTAAAAAAATCAAATTGGAACCAGGTGACCATTAATCGATTGTTGTTTGATACGGTCATAGTTTATGAAATATCTAAGAAGTAACCGTCAAATTCAGTAGAGATTTCTTGGTTCAATCAAGCTGAAGTCATATTCACTGATAGTGGATAGCATTATTACTATTTCTTCTTATTCTTGTTAATTAAATGCATACCTTTACATTGGATAGGATTGACCTAAAATAGGAAGTTACGTTTATGGTGTCAGAATCTACGTATATAGACGATATGAACCAACTATTAATTACATTAGTTCAGAATAAGTGTATAAATCCCCCTGGAAACGAGCTTAAGTCAATTCAGGTCATTGAAAAATATCTGAAGGATCGAAATGTTCCCTGTAAGGTGCTTGAGTCAGCGCCAAATCGCGGAAATTTAATTTCTGAAATCAAAGGAACGGGAAAAAGACCATCACTTATGTTTGGCCCCTCGCATGTAGATGTCGTCCCAATTGGGAATGAATCTGCATGGGAAGTAGAGCCATTTAGTGGAATCATTAAAGATGATCATATTTGGGGACGTGGAACGACTGATATGTTATTCATTGTTGTTACACAACTACAAGCATTCATTCGTCTTTATGAAGAAGGTTTCAAGCCTAAAGGCGATCTTAGACTCTGTATAGTTGCTGATGAAGAGGTTGGTGGTACATATGGTACTAAATGGTTGATGGAAAACCAATCTGAGTTCATGAAAGTCGATTATGCCTTAAGTGAAGCCGGAGGTATTCCCATAGCACCTGGTCGGTTACTGATAGTAATTGGCGAAAAGGGAGCTGGATGGAAACGAATTTCCTTCAAAGGGACTTCCTCACATGGGTCGATGCCATATAAAACAGATAACGCAGTGGTCAAAGCAAGTATTGCAACGAAAAGATTAGCCAGTTATAATCCACCCTTACGAACCGAATACCTAAAGTACATGTCTAAAGGTATGGGGTTGAACTTTTTAACCAGAACTATGCTTGGAAATCGATTCTTAGTTCCAATAGCCCTAAAAATCGCCTATAAGCAAAATCCAGTGATGGGACGCTTATTACACGCTCTTTCGAGAATGACAATATCACCTAATATTATCAAAGGGGGAACTAAGACCAATGTTGTAGCTGGAGAGGCGTACATCGATGTTGATGTCCGAACTTTACCTGATCAGGATGATGAGTATATCATCAAACATCTACGGAAAGCCATGGGTGCCTTAGGTAAAGAAGCAAAAATAGAGCAATTTTCAAGCGAAACTGGATTTTTTTCATCAATTGGAACTGCTAGTGATCCTGAATCTGAAATATTTTCTCATATGTGCAAAGCTGTTGAGGAATATTACCCAGAAGTTACATTTGTTCCATTAGTAATGGCCGCAGCTACTGATTTACGCTTTTTACGAGAAGTTGGAGCACAAGCATATGGTTTTTCCCTTTTCCCACCGGAAACACCAATGAATACGATGGCAGATTTTCCTCATGGACCAAATGAACGAATCAGTCTTAAAACAATGGAATATACTTTCAAGGCATACTATAATCTTGCGAGGAGTTTTCTAGAATAGAAAATTTTGATGGGAGAGCGATTTATCAGGAATTTTTCTTAAATCCCAATTAATTTTACCAGATTTAGGCGCAAAGTATGGCAGGAGAAATTTTAGCAGTAGCTACC
>JAEOTQ010000087.1 GCA_016839785.1 Candidatus Hodarchaeota archaeon
ATAATTATGAGAAATATGATCTTTTAAGAAAATATAAGGAGGGGACGATAATGTTTGGAAAAACCTTGGACATTGAACTAGTTTCTCGGTATTATCTTACCGTGAAAGCGATAAATAATTTTTAGAATGAATTAGCTTGGGGCGTTGATACCAAGATATAGTGACCTATCTACGAAGAGAGCACTACATCAGCTTCCGAATCTTCATTAACTATACAACTATCAGACACCACATCACAAAATACAACTAGACTTTCAGCATGGATTTTTCTCTTGGGAATTATTTTCACGATAGCTGGAAAGAAAGAAAAGGAATAATTCTACAATATGATTTCAGTAATCGCAGTTCCTTTTAAACTTACTACTAAAAATTAAAGGTTCTAAGTCCTCAATTTCTGCGCATAAGAACATCTGAGCAGTCGGGAATGAAAGTTTTTCGAAAAATAAAAGGATGGTAAAAAGGATCTTCTCTATTTCAAATCCATTAGTCAATATTGAAAACAACCATTCGTATAGGATCTTTGATTCTCATGTCCATATCTGGGGTCATAGATATCTAAATGAATATCTTGAGAATATTAAGAAATTTCGTGTCGAACGTTTATTAGCAATCGGAGGTTGGGATCTAAAAAGAAACTTAGAATCCAAAGGTATAGTAACTAATAATATTGTTTTTTGTAATTATCTGAGTTCATCTGATTTTTTTAAGTTTAAGGTTCAGAAACTTCAAAAACAGATTGATAAGGCTCATACAAATGAGATTCGAGTTTTGAAGATGTTTGTAGGCCCAATGTTCCAGCGATTTACACGGGACAAAAATCCATTCAAAATTAACGATCAGCGATTAGAGCCTGTTTATTCGCTTATAGAGGATTATGATATGACGGTGTTGGTGCATGTGGCTGATCCAGATATTTCGTATCTGAAGAAGTATGCAAATACACAGAAATATGGATTGAAAGAAGATAGGATCAATGACTTCTCGAATCTGCTTGAACGATTCCCAAAAATTCCTTTTGTTTCTGCACATTTAGGATGCTTACCTGAAAATCTTACTAGATTAGGTGAGTTACTAGATAATCATCCCCAATTATTTGTTGATACTGCATCTACTCGATGGATGATACGTGAACTTGGAAGAGATGTTAAACAATCAAAAAACTGGTTCGAAAAATATCAAGAACGTATTTTGTTTGGTTCTGATCTTGGAAATTTTGAATTCAATCTAAAATTCTTCCTGAGTAAACACCGTCGTGAATATTATTGGAGGAGTCGATACTGGTCTCAGCGTTTATTCTGGGAAACTTCACACCAGGCCCCATTACCGTTTAAAGACAAAGATAATCCAGAAGGAACCACAATAAATGGATTAAATTTATCTAAATCGACCTTAGAAAAAATGTACTATAAGAATGCTAAGGAATTACTGTGGTAACCCTATAATTTATTTCAGTTAATTCTTTGGTGAGATTATGATGGTATTTAGTTAACCAGTTTCCAAACAATGGCTTTTTTCTCTTTTGAAATTCTTTTACTGACTCTCTTTTCTTTTTCTAAGGCAACCAACGTTCCTGGAATACGATCTTTACAGTCACGTGAATGTGATACCTGAGAAGCTTTATCAATGATTTCTACAGTTGTTACTTCGCCTAATTCCTTCAAGATCATAGTTATTGTTCTTTTGGGATCAGGGAGTTTTTTAATAAGTTTCATTGCTTTCATTACAAGTAGAGCTCCGAGTATAATTTCGGCTACAACAGCGACTATTATACCGATGGTTGAGATCCATTCAAAGCTGGGTAAAAAGAAATGTGTTGCACCTTCTATTAGATACCCCACTAATCCGCCTATCACTAAGAAAATACCCAAAATTCTGTTAAGATAGCCAGATTTAAATACTAAATAACCAACTAGACTCAAATACAAAGCATATGAGACATGACCAATAAATAACACTTGGTCGAATGACGACACATCAAAAAATAATAAAATCATGCTAATGATGAAAAATAAACCCTCAATTAATCGAAATACGGCTGCAATAATTGATATATTCTTATTTACTGACATTAGCACGTTGTTAAGTGCAACAGCGGCCATTAAAGTACAAAATGACATGATCAAGATAGCTATAATGACCATAATAAATAATAATACATTTACTTTGATATTCTTAGCAGCTAGTAATGTAGTCTCTCCTGGTATCCCAAATATTGTATTTAGACAAAAGAAGACGAAAAAACCGATTGATAGTCTAATTATCATTCCAATCCCCGCATTCCTTGCACATAATCGTCTTGATAAAGATAATTCTTGACTCAATTATATTCCTCCAACTGTGTTTTATGAAAAAATGTCACTTTCCATCAATCCACTATTGTAAAATTATAATAAAATTACTTAGAGCTGTTTGAGTATCCTTTATCATATTATCATGCGCAGTGGTGGAAGGAGAATTGTTGTTAACGTATCCCACAAAATTTTGTCTTACTCCATCTACTAAAACAGACATAAACTCAATAGTTGAACAAATTAATTGAGCAGCAATTTAAATATTCATTCATAAAGGAACTTTGATATCCTTGTCTTTTTTCCCAAAAAACAGACTTGTTGATAGTGAGCATGAAATACACTCAAAAGACAAGGTTTTTTAGTCCTCTCTCATAATAAGTATTTGATTAGGTCTTTTGTGTTTGAATTCAAATACAATTGACAAATGAAATTTATAGGTTAATGAGATGTCA
>JAEOTQ010000088.1 GCA_016839785.1 Candidatus Hodarchaeota archaeon
GGTTTTTATAATAGTAGAAGGGCTAGTTACTGAATCAAAGGAGAACTTCGTGTGTATATGAAGATCAGCAATCATACTAGTCATTTATCTCACATATAAATTGCTTTTATTTTCTAGCTTCAATGTAAAACGAGATTTTTGGTTGGGTACAGTCAAAGATATTGGTATTTCTTAAAACTGGTGAGACGCTCTGGCCAAATCTTGAAGAATAAATATCTTCGAATCCAGTCTTTTTTAACATCTGGGTTGTTTTTTTCTCATTCCACCAATTGATATGATTCCCGGGATTTTTATTCTGGATATCCAAAGAGCATCGTGAGGTACAATGGGTTAAAGCTTCCTCATATTCAAGCGTAGCAAATAAACCTTCTAGTTCTTTATCACTAATTTTGGGGATAGTTTCGTCCATATGAAGTTCAGATACTTGGGCAGCAAAATGATAAAGAAAAATTTGGTGTAGGGAAGCTTGATTCATTGGTTTTCTTATCTTAATCCTGTTATAATTTCTAGGTGAGCTATAGGTATCAATCCAATAATAATAGCTAGTATCTCTGTTAATGAAAGCTCTGTAATCTAAATCAATATTCGGTGCAGTAATTCTAAGAATTCCTTCCTTTTTTAAAATCCTGTATACTTCATTAAAGAGATTCTGAGCAGCTTTATCGGTTATATGTTCAATTGTATGACTAGAATACACTATTTCAGCAGTGTTATCATCTATTGGTAGCTTTTCTAAAGATTGAAGGTCAAAATTTATGAAAATACTTCTTTCCTGCGATTTTGAGTACCAATCTGTTGAGTAATCAACGTTTGTCCAATTGGGATGCCTAAAAGTCCCTGCACCAATATTGTAGAATTTCTTATTTCGAATACTGTCAGCTGAAAATAATTCATTATAGACCTCCAAATAGGGAAATTTGTTTTCTTGATTTTTTTTCATCCCAAGCTGCTTAAGAATTTTAACCCCGATTTTTTTATACATGATACGCCGCCTATTAATAGATAAATAATTATTTCTTAATATCAATTTATTAAAAATTAATTAGATTCATTCAAAAGAAGAACCAACACCCGGACTCTCTCTCGAGAATAATCTATTTATTAAACTCCACTTTTCGGAGCAACTTTTAAATTTTAAAGGAGCTAAATATTGTAAATCACTGATCATAATATTGGATTTCCAGTCTACATACCCAGAAATCGTGTTTTATAGCCCTAAAGAGAATAAAAATTTGACTCTCCCTATTGAATTATTTCCTGAAAAGCGTCTGACTTAATGTTTTAATTTCCTCAAATGAAACAAGTCGTAAACCAAAGAGAAAGATAGCATACACTAGCAATGATACTATCGAGACAAAGATAACATTCCAAGTGAAAAAATTGAGTAATATAAAAAACACAAGAACCGAGAGGCTGGTAGGTATGACAAGGAGAGTCATTTTTTTACCAGAATATTGAGTAGGATATAATTTTTGAGAAAATGGGAAAACAAAAATCCACCGTAAGAAATCATGTATTGTAAATGCCAGGGCTACTCCAAGAATTCCATAGATTGATACAAGGAAGACACTTAGGAAGCCTGAAACAACAACAGCAATGAAATACAATAATGCTATTTTGGTTGTTTCTTTGTAATAGTACGGTGATTGACATGTTGTATTAAGCATCACTCGAAAAAGGTAACCCATTCCAAGGATTAGAGTACCAAATGTCGTTTCAAATGAAACATAGCTAGAATTGGATAGAAGGTCAATTAAGAGATCTGCATTATACCAAATAAGTAAAATTATTGGAATTAATGAAGCAACATATATTCTAGTTACTTTGTTTGTTAGGGATTTGAGTTTTGTATGTTCATTAGAATCAAATAAGTTGAATTGAAGACTTCGGAAAGACAACGATGCACTATTAACTACGATGTTCAAAAAACCAGCCACAGACAAGCTAATTACAAATAGAGCAATAGCCTCCTCTCCCATCGAAATATTAAGAAGGTAATACTGAAGAAAATTAAAAAAATTTAGGAAAGGGGTTAGAAGAAATGAAGGAGCAGAGAATTTTATAATGAGGCGAAATTGTTCTTTCGAAAATGTTCCTAGTCCATTATCTAATACGAATTTTATGCAGTATATGCCAAGAAAACCCCCGTAGCTTATTACATAAGCTATTAACAGTTCGTTGACCCCAACAGTCATGAAAAGCGAAAAAATAACCGCTAAAATCAGATTTGAATAAACAATGATTACATTGAGCAAAATATAAGCAATTGATCGACGTTCGACCTGAACATATCCACTAATGAGATTTTGAAGTATAAGAAGGAATCCGAATATCCCAATCAGCCCTGTTGTTAAATTTCCAAATTTGCCATATGTATCAGCATCCAGCGAAGAAAGAATAATAAATCCACTGAATGCGAGAATAAAAATCCCAAATCCAACGAAAAATGAAGTGATCATGAGATTGGCAATTTTTTTTCTATTATTTTGCTCTGAATAAACTGAAGTATAACGAAAGATCGCATTAACGAGTCCTAAGGTCGAAACACTGCCAATGAACGTCGCTGTTTGAAATAGAAAATTAAAACTTCCAAAATCCTCCTGGTCCAAATAATTTGAGAAAATTTTGTTAAACAATAGCCCACGAAGCTTGATAAAAATCCAAGAAAGAAGTACAGCACGAAAAAATAGCGAAGCTTGTTTTTTCTTCGCTGAAAACTTGTGATCTACCGAATCAGTTACTTGAGTTCCAGAATTTGAAACAAGATACAACTCCTTAGGATGAAAACGCTAATTGCCACAAATCTATAAATTTAGACGTTTTCATAATTATTCTAGTTGAACATTTATGAAATAACCACATTTTATAAAGACCCATCGGACTTTTTATTTAAGGATTCTTGTATAATACTCCAAATTCGATTTAGAGATTTTAAGTCTAGACCAGCAGCGTATTTATTTTTGATTCTCTCTCTCTGTTCATTAAATGCGTCGTTATCCTCTTTTTCTAAGATTCTTAGTAGTAATGTCCCAAGATTACTATTATCAGCATTGAAAGATATGTTCGAATCGTAGAAAAAAGAATTAATTATTGAATGTGAGGCAGTCACCGTTATTGAGGGGATACTCATGATTGCTGCATCAAATACCGTTGTGGAATAAGCTGTGATTAGTACACTTGAAATTGAAAGCATTTCTCCCAGCGCTTCATCTTTTATTATCCCTATATCGCTTCTATGAGGAGGAATCAAGTGGAAATAATTTTCAATATTATCTACAGGATGCACTTTTATCAATAGAAAAAAGTCTTTTCTACCTAGATTTAAAAAGGTGTCAATAATTAATTGGTTTACTAGGCTATTCGACCCATCAGGTAGATTCTGCATTGTATATAAAATTATTTTACTCTTTTCAGGTAATTTAAGCCGTTTTCTAGTTAAAACAGGATCATATTGAGACTTAAAAACTTCTACTTTTTCCCAAAAAGGACTTCCAACTATTTCAATTTCATTTGGAGAATAGCTACCATGTTTGAGTAAAACTTCAGAGAAACCTTTCCCATAAAGTAAGGTTTTGTTAGCTCGAGGTGGTAATTCAATATCGGCTACTGTTGTTTGTAGTGATTTAATAGCATACCCTCTAGAGTCCTTAGAGATTAATCCATGTTGCATTGCATAACAAGGAATTCCCTTAGACTTAGCAGCGAAAATTACCGCTCTTTCATGAAGTGAATATTCGTTTATAAGAAAAATGAAACTAGGTCTTTCCTTCAAGACCATTTGTAAGGCGTTATTGATTGTTAATAAGACAAACGGGATATTTATTCGGAAAAATCGTTGAACGGTGTGTAAAACTTGTTTATGTAAAGATAAGCCTTGATAAATCAATTTTTCAGAAAATGTATGATTATCGAAGAATTTCAAGATTTGTTTTTCTATTATTTTGCTTGATATAGAATAGGGAAAAGATGAACCAGAAAAATAAGTCTGTAAAAATATTATTGGGATTTCCTGTGGTGAATCTTCCATTTCTTTTATTACTCTTGAACTCCTCCCAATTCTACTGACTGTATGCATGTCTATAACTTGAATACTATTTTTCTTCATTTCATCATAAATCAAGCTGAAGTGGAAATTTTCATTTCTTATACCCTTGGCTGGATCCACTGTAGGTCTCCAATGTGGAGGGTGTGTAAGGAAGATACCTTTTTCAAGATTATTATTTAGATATTTCAGGTTATGATCTTTATTCAGTTCCTTTTGTTTGTTTTTACACCATCTTCGGATTCTTCGATAACGAACTGGTCTCCAGATATCAGCTATTGCAAGATGTATCAGATTCTTAAGTTCTTGATATCGAGATGGTTTTCCTAGGATTTGTATTGGGATTTGCTTTCTCTGGCAAATTTCTTTGATAATCTGAATTCTCTCAAGGTTGTCGTCACAAAGAATGACTTTTTTTGGCTCCTCTTCTTCTAAAACCCTATTAATCTCAGAAATTGTCCTCACTAGTGAACCGAGAAGATTTGATACCTCAATATCGATGTACCACCACAAATTGCCAATATCCGAAGAAAAAACATCAAGAAAAGCATATTTGGTCCCATCTTTATAATAAACCCAGTTATCCATCCACTCTCGGGTAAACTCTGAATAATTAATTGGGGATGAATAATAATCCCCCAGAATAGAAAATTCAACATTTTTTTCCTTTAAAGCTGGTATAATATCATTTGAACAAGAAATTATCTTGATTGACGTATTTTTTAGAGAGATCGAGTTCTGTACCTGTTTAGATGAAAATAATAGTATGATAGTATCAATTACATTCATAAAAACGTTCATCTCTCAATTTAAGGCTCGAATCCTAATGAAAACATCTAATCTAGGTGTATATTTTACCTTTATGTATTATAAAGAGGATATTCAGGAGCTTCACGTAGATAAGACCAAATAAAAAATCAAAGAAAAACAAGACTTACTAGCTGAAACTTACAAAGATCATAAGATTTGTAAGTTTGGTCTTAATGAAATAATCTTTCAGCCCCATTACATTAGATACTAGAATTAACGTTGAAATATAAGTGAAAAGGAAAGGGTTAATCACTGAAAATATTAAATATTTGGGAAATAGCAGGGAATGGGAGTATAATATCAGATTTTATTAATAAGAAAGAGGAGAACACTGCCTACGTAATTCATAGGGCCAAATACGATCCCTTACATATTGTAAGCAATTATGAGTTCAATGTTGTACCAGACTGTGGAACTATAAAGTACGTCCTCCTTGTAATTAAACATATTATCAAATTTAATCCTGATTTGATTCATGTTCGTGCTTGGCATAAAGGTCTAATTCTTGCGAGAATTTTTGCCCCAAGAACTCCGGTAGTATTTCAATATCATGGCACAGATATACGAGGAAAAACGATACCAAGATTTGTAAGAAGATTGGCTACAAAAATTCTTGTTAGTACAAAGGATCTATTACAGGATGGAGTCGAATATTATGGTAGGCCAATCTCTCCTAATTTTAGAGATTTTGGTAATAGAAAATTGGGTACTGCTCTTTATATGAGAACACCCCCCTTCGATAAAGAGAAAGAAGCACTAGAATTCTCTAGAAAGAGAGGATTGGAGCTAACTATTTTAAATCGCTTACCAGATAGACCACTCAAGTTTATTCCATATAAAGATTTTCCTGAATATCTTTCTTCCTTTGAGTTCTATCTTGACCTGAAGGGTCTTACGACTCCCGATGTTTTAAGTAAATCTGGTCTTCAGGCAATAGCTTCAGGGTGTAAAGTATTAGTAGATACTGGGGAAATTCTCGATGATACAGAACAAACGTCAGCTGATGAGTATATAACTTTGTATGAGAAATTGATTAACAGGAGAAAAGAATAGTCAAAACAAATCAGCTGGTCGTAGTATTACTTAATCCTTAGTATAGGAAATATTGAAACTACTTTCCTAATCAAATCTCCTAATTGATAGTGAAATACAAAATTCCTTGTTGTTTGTTGACGAGTAGAGAGATTATCAAGAGAGCCACTTGTCAGATATCCTGCTATAAATCGTATTCCAGCCCTTACTCCATAGTTCTGTAAAATAGAAAAACGAACTGCTCTCATTACAACAATAACTGGATTGTAGCCCAATGCTCTCATCATTTTCCCCCAGTGGAAAAAATCAACGGTTCCTTCAGGTACTCTTGAAAAATCAAAATGAACATCAGGGAAGCTTTTTACGACTAAACCCAATCTTCGACATTCCATGAGACATTGTGATTCAAATCCATAAGATATTGGAAACTGTTCACCGTACCATTTCCAAAATCTGTAGGGATAGTACCTCCCAGACCCCTGTGCATGGTCTGGATTTATTGGATATTTTGGATTCATTCCCGAAGCAACTGCGAGTCGTGGATTTTCTTCAAATTTCTTATTCATCTTTTCAATATATTCGGACTCAAATTGCGTATCCGCTCCAACAGCAAGGATAAAATCATATTTATACTTACATGCCTCACGAAATGCCATATTAATCGTAACAGCAAGTAACGGACTGTCAATGAGGCTTTTTCCCCCAATTCGATCCTTTCTTTCTATCAAGGAAATTGTGAAAGTTTTGGGTTTAAAATTCTTAATGAGTTGGACTGTATTATCTGAAGATCCATCATCAACTATAGCCACAAATTTAGGAGGACATGTTTGATAATCTAAAGATTCTAACGTCTTTATTATATGGTTTTCTTCATTTCTAGCTGGGATAATAACATTAATGATTTTTCTGCACCTATCTTTCGAAGGAGTATCTTCAGATTTGGTATTCATGGAATTCTTTCTCCTTTCACTTCAATTCTCCTTAATAATAAGAAATTTAATCAGTAATAAATCCAGTTGCTCTTGCACACGATGGTGCCTTATTTACTCTTATGATTTAGCGGTTTTATAGGTGAACGCGAAATTTATAAGACTTTATCGCATAGACTATTGATAAATACGAATTATTCTGTACACCCTTATTAAAATGCTTGAAACGCTCAACTCTCATTGTTAAGCTATTAAAACTACGTAGGAACGGAAGAAATAAATGGAGAATTGTTATAATTTATCTGGAGATGCTTTAACGGTCGGTGAGAACACACAGTTATTTCATGGAACGTATTTAAACGGTAAAATTGTCATTGGATCCAATTCCCTGATTGGGCCCCTTGTTGTGATTGGATCGCCTCCTCAACATAGAAAATATTATGCAAATGAACTTGAAGACCTTTCTTTATTTATTGAAATTGGGAGTAATACGGTAATTAGAGAATTTTCTACAGTTCACCAACCAACCGATAATAGAAATACGATTATAGGGGACAACTGCTTTCTGATGGCATACTCTCACATCAGTCATGATACTCAACTAGGGGATAATATTGTTTTGGCCAACAATGTACAGATTGGGGGACACACTACCATTATGAGTAATGCAAATATCGGGTTGAACGTATGTATTCACCAATTTTCGACAATTGGTTCTTTCTCAATGATAGGTATGGGCTCTATAATTTCTAAGGATGTCCCACCTTTTGTCATTTTCTACAACCGAAAATGCAGAAAAATCAATAAAATAGGATTAGAGAGAACAGGATTTACAGAAGAAGATATTAGTCTGATAGCTGATTACTATTCAAATAATCAAACAATTGATTCGTTACCAGCTCATATTAGTAAGATTATAAATGATTTTCATGCCTTTAGAAATCCCCAAAGATCTATTGCAAATATTGAACTTAAATAAATTATTGTTAAGCAAGAAAATCTCATAGAATGTGTGTTTTTTCACCTATTAAATAATTAAAAGTAAATTGATTACAATGTCCAAGCTTTGTGTGGTTATAAAAGTATATAATGAGTTTGAAATGCTTGAAGAATGTATAAAATCCTTAGAAAATCAAACTACACCTCCAGATCAGGTTATTGTCTCTGATGATGGATCACCGAATCCGAAAGTTAGTGAGGAGATACTTCGCTTATCCAAAGTAAATCCTAATCTTAAAATAAAATTGATACGCCTACCATTAAAGGATAAACCAGATTTAGATACAGTCGGTAGAACATTTAATGAAGCGTGGTTCTCGGTTAAAGAACAAGATTTTGACTATTTTGCAACTCTTGACGCTGATACAGTCCTTCCTCGAGATTATTATAAGAGTTTAGTAGAGGAAATGGAGAAAAATCCAAATTTTGGATGTACATCTGGAGTAATACGAGTTAAAACAGATTCAAGTGATTATATAGAAGATATTAATATTGGATCCAAAATTGGACGAAAAGATGCACGTGGATCTGGAAAGATTATACGGGTAAGTCTGCTTCAGCAAATTCAAAAAGAAGTTTTCCCTAAAATTGATTGGGATACTTGGATAAATACAAAAGCCAAAGTTTTGGGTATGAAATGTCCTCAAATCGATAGTATTCATATGTTTCAAGGCAGACCTACAACAAGAGTTGCAGGAAAAGATAATTTCAGGAGTGGAAGATTAACATACCACTTTGGGTATAATCCTATTCTCTTATTTCTTAAAATCATATTAGCGAAAAGAAAAGGTTTAGTGCTTCTTCGAGGGTATCTGAATGCGAGAAAGGCGGATTGGAGATTAGAAGATGCAGAGGTAAGAAAATATTTTGGATGGAAATTCTTTCTTCATCTATAAGCTTCTTGGAGGGTAAAAGTAACACTTTCTCCTGTAGTAACACTCAATCTTGCAGCTTCAACAATTTTCATTGCATTTATAGCATCATCTAATGATACAAGTGGTTTCCCTTCCCCTTTGATACAATCAATAAAGTTCCATACCTCTTGAAGAAGAGGTTCCCCATATACTTTAATTTGTTCTCCACTAGAGAAGGGAACGCGTATTGCGGAGGATGTGGTTTCTCCTCGTGCGACTTCTAGACTTCGGAGCTCCAGCATCTGAGTGATTAAATCTGCATGCAGGGTTGCTTTCGAACCTTCTATATCGATTGTTCTGACTTTTCCAGCATATTCTCGACTCATTAAAAATGTGCAATAAAATTCGTTCCTTGTTGAGGCAATAATTGTGGAACTTGAATTACTTATGCCATTCACACTAACTGCCGAGGTAAATAGCTTTACTTTAGATTTAGGTAGTAATCGAGAAACAACATCGAAATCATGGACTCCGTTGTCTTGATAATCATCTCCAAGAATTTTTATACGGTTTTCACCGACAGCGCCCCGACGTTGAAATAATAATGAGCGGATCTCCCCAAGCATCCCTTCATTTATTGTTCGGATAATTCTGGAAACTACTGGATTATACACTTCTATATGTCCAACTAGTATTGCAATTTTTCGTAATGAAAGGTGTGATTTTAGAATCTCCGCCTCTTTACTTGAAGGTGTGACTGGTTTTTCAATCAATAATGCTTTTAGATGAGGAATGGAGTCTATTACGGATTTAGACATATCAAAATGATGTTCTGTAGGAACTGCAATAACTACTCCATTGGGAGAGCTATTTTCTAACATTGAATCGAGATTAGAGTAATAAGGAACATGAAGATGATCACTTACCCTTTTAGCAACAATAATATTGGATTCGATTATAGAATCCAGAATACCTAATCTATTTAATAATCGAGCATGTAGAAAGCCGATTCTTCCTACCCCAATAACACATATTTTCACTTTAGAGCTGGGCAATGTTCTTCACGTGAAACAAAGGATATTATTTGAAATTAATGATACTCTGATACAATCATTATTTGTCTTTTATTTAAATTATGATTTAGAAATAACCTCAGTTTTCAGATTCTTTGTTACAATCAATAAAAATATTAAACCTATTGCAATCCCAAACCATAATGTAGAGACTCTGATTATAATTATAAGCGCAGTGGCCAAAGCAGCACTAATTGCTAGAAAATCTCTCAAGAATACCTCCATGCTTCCTTCCATTATTCCTAATCCACCAGGTAAGAAAGATACTGCACCAAGTAAAGAAGATGTCGCATAGATAAATATCGCTAAATCCATGGATATATCTATCCCTAGATTAAGGGCTATCAAAAGAAATCCAAGGCCCTCACAAGCCCAACCAATTAAACCAAGAACCAATGCAATGAAAAAGACTTTATACTGCAAGGTCACAAGCACATCTTCTCGAAATTTATCTATCTTTGGGCTGAATTTAGCTAAAGGTTTTAGTTTAAACAACAAACTAAATAAATTGTAGAGTGGATCAAATAAAAATATAAAAATACCAGAAATAATTAGGAGTAAGATTAAAGCGAGTATAGGAAGATATATGACGGGATGGTGAGAACTTAGCGTAAAAATACCGAAAAGTGCAAGGAGTGTAACCGCTAACAGGTCAACTAATCTCTCAGAAAAAGTTGAAGCTAAACCTTCAGATAATCCAGAAGAGCTTACATTTCTTAATAGAAAAGCTCTTATTGCCTCTCCAGCCTTTGCTGGTGTAATCGATAGACTTAATCCCGCAAAAAAGATCATAAAATTGCTTAATATCGGCACTTCTAGCTTTAAACTACGAGTAAATAGATGCCACTTCATAAAACGAAATAAATAATTCAAAAAACTCAATATCATCGCTATTATGACGACCATGATATCTACACGGAATAAAATTTGAATTAGATCATTCCACCCACTGTATACCATTAATACAAAATACACCAAGACTGCTAAGAAGATTCCAAATATAAAAGTCTTGAAACTCAAAAACTGATTTAACGTATCATTCTTCTGTTTTTCCATGAATAGATCCATTTCCTGTCTGGAAATATTATGACATATTAATTAATGGTATATTCGAAAAATCGCAAAAAACTTCATGAGACTATCTCAGGTTTTAGAATAAAAACCTTCATCAAATACTCAATTTACTTATACTTGATTACCAGTGACGAAAGAAAAAGAATGTCTTGAGTGTAAACAGTATTTTCCAATTATTTCTATGATCAGAGGTTCAAAAACTAATCCCTATGGAGATAAAATTTCTTCTGGTTATCTCTGCAAAAGATGTTATCGGAATAGGGTGAAAAAAAGATCGAATATTCTCCTTTTTTTCACAATCGGATCTGGAATTACAAGTGTTTTTTTCTTTAGTCTAATCATGTACATGTATCTATTTGTTAAAGGCCTCGTAGTAGATCAGTTCATTTCTACAGTCGAGATTTTTTTATATTTAAGTATTTTATTTGTAGTTTTTTCAGTCGTTTTATTTTACCTACGTCATAAAGAATTATCTAGAATGCGGAAACGAATTCGATCTCTTGGTTAGATAAGTTCCAATTTGCTACACCCCCCTGCTCCAAAAGATACAATTATAAGAACAAGTTCGACAATACAAAAAGGAGGTTTATTGCGGGTGACGGCATGGAATAGAACACTCAAGTCTCGTTTTTTCTTTTTCTGTCCAATAGTTATTTCTATCATTATTCTACCCTCAAATTTGTACCTTTATAGTATTCATAGGGACCCTCTTAAGACTAGATATGAAAGCAAATCTATAGATTTAACCAACGCAATTAATTCAATACCGATTTTTCAGTTATATCAAGATGCTAAATATGCGTGGGACAAATTACAATTACGTAAAGATGCTTATGGTCTAAACAAGACTGATTTTTTCTACTCCACAGAAGTTATAGAGAATGTCAACGCAACTATCACCAATAATCTTGGGTATCTCCCAATTTATTATTCAATGTACAAAATTACTAATGATTCAAATTATCTCGCTCTCGCCCGTAACATGATCTCAAATATCATGAAATATAGTTTAGGTCAATTAGAGATGAATAATAACACCTATGACTTTGTAGTATCATATAATTGGAGTAGTGATAATATTATTGACAATTATTTCTCCCCTGTAGGATTATTCGTCCCTATCGCCAGTGATGATTCATTTTTCGTCCCAATTTTTGAAAACCTTCTCCAGAATTCGCATGAGGTATTTTGGTCTCCCCAAAATCTAATTTACGAAAGAAGAGCGAAAGATGGAACGATAGTGGGAGATAATTGTCATCTAACATGGGGAACCTCTACTAGTAGAAAGATTATCCAATTACTTTGGATGGCACACCTTACTGGAAATACAACCTACAAAGATTGGGCTGATGAAACGATAGAAGCCGTGTGGTCATATAGTTCAAGTTATGGGCTCCTCCCTAGAAGTATTCACTCTCTCTCTGGGAACGTCAAAGATTCAACAATTTCTCATTATGATATGGCTGGATGGTTGTGTATGCTTGAACTCGCATATTTTTTGAATAACAGGAGTACACTAGCTGGAACGGGCATACACACTTATTATAACTTGATAAATGCCGCAGCAACTGGTATTGCTGATTATCTTTGGACCTCTCGTCAGAGGTGGGGATATAAAACTACCTATTTCCTCGGAGTTCCTTCTAATGATATAGCTGAAATGAATGCAATCTATGTCGACTATGCGATGCTTCTGGCATACGAAATAACCAAAAATGAGGATTTTCTTACAAAAGCAATAATTGATTTTGAGAACGAATTTATGGGAACAGACCCAGTGAAACCAACAGGGGTTCTTATGAGTAAATCCCTTATAATACATTCTCCCAGTACTTTAAGTACCCAATGTCAATTTACAGGTTCAAGCAATTCTATGGTATCACGTACTGCCAGTTTAATCTACCAATATACTCGGAATGTATCTTTTCTGCAGAAAGCTAAATACCATTACAACACTTTGATGGCTACTCATAGATTCACGAAAGGATATACAAATATGCTAAACACAGGTAATATGCAACCCTATCCATTATATAATGGAAAACCTGCACAGGTATTTGATTTGGCTCCTATAGAGGCAATTCTTGCTTTACCCAGTTCTTTTCTACCCTCCGAGAACGTACCGATTGATTGGGGATATGGATTGACGACTACAATGCCCGCTGGTTACGGTATGCCGGGAGCTTACACTGGAATATCCATTGATATTGAACAAAGAAAAGTTAATCTAAAATCTGTGACATCCGATAGCAACGGATCATTATTTACAAATTTTGCAAATGATTCAGTTATTGAGTCCGTAATAATAGACACTAATACACCCTATTATGCATTCAACTCTAATACACTATCTTGTGACGAGGGTACTCACGCTTACACCATTACTTTTACTGAACCCAGTGATACGAATAGTACACTAATTACCAATACTATTCCTACTAGTACACCTTCTTCGAGCATTTCGACGAGTACTTCTTCAACCAGTCTTCCTTCGTCCACGACCGAAACAACTACTACCACTACTGTTTCCACTGTTTCTACCTCTAGCTCAACAACAGAAGTCTCAACTGATCAAACAACAGGATTTCTAATGTCCATCATCCCAATTTACTTTCTTCTAATGCTTATTATTAAAAGAAAACGTCAGAAATAGAAATTAATTAGATGAAGAAAGAATGAGATCTAAGTAAAATTGAGTAGTTTGCTATATGTTGGATGATACTCTAGCTTAGAAGTGATATTTTTTATTTCTGATGCTTTTTCTTTCGTACAAATAAAAATGCAATCTTCTGTGTCTATTATTACCAAATCTTCTATACCAAATCCAATTACTGGTTTCTCCCCGAAAATAATACAATTCTTTACATCTAGACCCAAATATTCCGTCTGGACTATATTTCCATTTGTGTCTCTTTGCATTATTCTGTCCAGGGAATCCCAAGTTCCAATATCGTCCCATTCAAAGTCCCCTTCGATAACTAGTAGATCGTTTGACTTTTCCATTATCCCATAATCTATAGATATTTTTGGTAATAGTTCAAATACTTCCTTTGCTACCTGTGGATCAAAATTTGCTCTACGAATCTTTTCTAATCCCTTATAAAGTGTAGGCATAAACATTTTAAAGCTCAAATACAGAAAAGAAGGCTTAACAACGAACATTCCTGAGTTCCATAAATATCCTTTTCGTATATATTCTTTTGCTTTTGATAAACTGGGTTTTTCCTTGAAAGAATTCACTATAAACGCATTTGCTTCTGTTGATGGTATTTTCACACCTGGTTCAATATATCCAAATCCAATTTCAGGCCTTCGTGGTTTAATTCCTATTGTAACAATCTTATTCTTTTCAGCTAACTTGACTGCGTCTTGAATTGTCTTTTTAAATTCCGTTAAATCTGGTATAAAATAATCTGCTCCCATAAAAATTGTTACTTCATCTTGATCATCATTCAGTAGATGTGAACAAGCGTATCCGATTCCCGCTGCAGAATCACGGCCTAAAGGTTCAACGAAGAGATTTACATCAGGCAATTGTTCTTGAATTAGTCCTTTAAGACTACCCCGTGTCGATATATGGATATTATTTGAATCAACTATTTGACTAGCGTTATGATAAGTTTGTTGGATTAATGAAGACCCTTTATCAAGAGAAATACATTGTTTGGGTTTATTTTTTCGAGATTTTGGCCATAAGCGTTCCCCACCGCCCCCTGCTAATATCACAAGATTAACCATCCTAGTTACCTCTAAAAATATCACGGGTGTTAAATCGAGAAAAGATTTCTCAAGGGGATGAATAAAAAGCTTACTTGAAAAAATGAATTAATTCTGATGTAGATATTTTCCAATAATACGAAGTAATTCTGCAGAACTGAACGGTTTAGTCACATACTCTTCTGCCCCTGCTTGAAACCCCTCTTCGATATGATGGTCAAGGACCTTGGCAGAAAATATGATAATAGGAATAGATTTATGTACTGGATCTGTCTTCAATCGTCTACAAACCTCTATACCATTTAATTCTCCAGGCATTCTAATATCAAGGAGAATTAAATCGGGATTTTGCTTTACTTCCTCTAATGCCTCCGAACCATTTAGTGCTTTTAGTACGTCGTAACCTTCGTGTTTTAAGATCGTCTGCATTAATTCAAGGGTGTCAGGTTCGTCATCAACTACCAAAATACTTTTCTTATCGGATATCATAGGAAAAACCAGTGGAAAATGCAATAATAGCAAAATTTGTGACTTTTTACAGGCTAACTTGGTTAGTTTAATAATATTTTTTTAGCGACGTTAGGCTTGGAAACGGTTCTTATTCACCATAAAATTTAGATAATCTCAATATCTCATTTCAAACTTATTTAAAGAGCCGGTCAAGAATTTTACTGTAAATATCAGGTTTATTCACATTTGAAAGATGAGTCTGGAGATATTTAATGTCAGTAAATGTGTCTAAATCCCTTGTACAGGGATCTAAATCTAGTAACTCATATTCTAAAGCTAACTTTTTTGCAGATTGGATGTAGTTATCTTTACTTTTCAAGCCAAAACAAAATGGAAGCAGATCAGGACGGCTCATGTAGAGCATAGCTGTACCCTTTTTTTCTCCTTCACCCGAAATTGAAGGAACTATCAGTATATCTACATTCTGGATATGTGTCAATACTGCTTGAAGACATTCATTTGAAAAAAAAGGGAGATCTGGCATTATTATGAGTATTGATTGGTTCTGGGGTAATTGCTTCATTGCCTTCGATAGAGCAGTGTTTAAATCTGTACCTTCATCGATAAAAGTGAATTTTGCTCCTAATTCTAAGCTAGATTCAACAATTTCACGTGAAGGAGTAATCACGCCAAAAGATAAGCCCCTTGTCTGAATTACTTTTATGGTCTGATAAAAAGAAGCTTTTACTAAGCTTTCAATTTCGTAAATTTCCGTAGAGGTCAGAGCGGCTTTAATACGCATTTTTGTTTTTGATATTTCTTTGATAGGAATTATTACTAATACATCTGAAGCCGTTTGCTACTCAACACCTAGAATACGTTGAATTGATCTTATCCGTATAATTCCTAAAAGTCTTTTACTAGGGAGCAAAAAAAATCGTGATTCTTCCTAGCAGCTCTAGCTACTGAAAAATAACTTGCTCCTGTGTCTAGAATTGCCTTAGCACTTCTTTGATCAACTACTGAATTATTACCGATCACTTCAGACTGGTTAAAATTTGTAAAACTGGTTAGAAGTGTTAAATCCGTACCTTCTATTCCATTTCGGTAAGAATCAATGTGCAAGTAGTCTATTCCCCAATCATTTACTAATTTTGAAAATGATCGGGGATCTACAGTATTTCCTCGAATTTTTAAAGAGGTGGGAAAGTCTTTTGATTTAAAAATTGATAAAATGCGTGAAAGTGTTTCAGGGCGTTGAGTAAGATTCTGTCCTCCTCCTTTTTCTAAAATTTCTTGTTGTCTGCAATGTGCATTCACTTCAATAATGGGAATAACGGAAATTCTCTCTGAAAACTCTCTAGCAAATGATAGTGTTTCTTCGGGATTATTTAACCTTACATTTACGATTGTATTCGATTTTGAAGGGAGTTTATCTAATTCCTGAGCGATAAAATTTGCTTCCTCTCCCAGTTGTATCGGAAATTCATTACGTCCCCGTAAGGTTAATTCTACTGCTGCATTAATCATTTCTTTACCTATCGAATACCCTCCAATTGTCACCTTTCCCACACAACCACTCTCAAAAATCTGAGCTGCAAAATTTCCGTTAGTAATCCCCGCCATTGCAGCTAATACCGCATGTGAAGAGGAGAGATTCATACTAATTCTCTTCCAATATGAGGTTTATGAGGCGTCGAGCATCATTATGGTTTTTAATGACAATATTGCCAAATAACGCTTTTATTCCCAACTTTTGGGTAGCTTTTTCAAGATTCTTATCAGATTCATGGAGAATTATCCCATCTAAAAAGTCACGGAAAAGTTTGCCTACCGCAATCGGTGAAGTTTCATAATTCCATGCATGAAGAAATTTTCCAGTAGGCCCAGAAAGGGCAGCGTTTCCAATAATTGGACTTATCGCATATTTTTTGGCATTTGAGGTACGAAGCGCATTACGAATAGGAGAAATTGCCACAATTGGTCCCAAAGAAGAAACTGGATTACTAGGACCAATTATTATGTAAACAGCAGATTCTATCTCTTTAATAATCTCGGGGGTTGTTATACTCAGATCACCCTCAAAGAACACATTTAAAACCTCTAACTCCCCCTTGTATCGCACCCAATATTCTTGCAGATGTAGAAGTTCATTTTCAGTACGAATCATGGTTCTGATTGGCTGGTCAGCCATTGGTAATACTTTAGACTTGATATTCAAACGTTTGGTAAGTTTTTTTGTTGCCTCAGTTAATGACATTCCTTGTTCTAATAACCACGTTCGATAAAGACAGAGACCTGCATCTTGATCCCCAAGGTTGAACCATATATCCTCTTCTAAGAAATCTCGTAACATTCTTACCATATTAAAGGTATCATTATTAATTCCCCACCATTTTGTTACATCTATCAGGTTTGTTAAGGTAAAGATTATACTATCAATATCTGGAGAGACATAAAGTCCATAATATCGCCAATCATCCCCTGTATTACCAATAATTGTTATATCTTGTGGATCAATTAAAGAATTAATACCTTGTAGCAATTTTGGGGTGCCAGTTCCTCCTGATAAGAATACAATCTTTTTTGAGCCCATATTACCCCACTTATTTCACAAGATCCCTACTACATAAATTACTAATCGTATTTAACTAAATTTTCTGAAGTATATTATCCGACCAGTAATGACTAAGTCTAAGCATGAATGGGATTTAATAATTCTTAAAGAAAATGATAGTCTAAACACACAATTAGTTTGGCATGCTGCTGCTCTAGCTCGTAGTCGTGGGATACAACCTCGTGATCTTATTATTATTGATTGGCCCACTGATCCTATCGTAGTGTGTGGGTTTCATCAAGTTATTGAGAGAGTGGTTGATATTGATTATTGTAGAAAAAATAATATTCCAATTAGTCGCCGAGCTTGCGGAGGAGGAGCTGTGCTTTTAGATTCAAATCAACTTTTTTACAATATCATTGCCCATATTGATTCCACATTACTTCCCAGAAATATAAATAAGTTCTTTGAAAAAACCCTTCACCCCGTGGCTCAAACTTATCGTCATTTCGGAATAAATGCTGAGTACAAACCTGTTAATGACATTCTTGTCAATAATCGTAAAATTTCGGGAAATGGTGCTGGACTCCTTGAAGATGCTCAAGTGTTAGTTGGAAATTTCATCTTAGACTTTCCTCGTAAAGAGATGGCTCAAATCTTGAAGGTTCCAAGTGAAAAATTTCGGGATAAGGTAATTAAATCCCTTGAAGCAGGAATAAGCTCATTTAAAGACGAATTAGGTTTTATTCCCCAACGAGATTCAATCATTGCAGAATATATCAAGCAGATTGAAACAGCATTTGATATCAGTCTAATAGAAACTCAATTAGAACCAGGGACACTTGAACTAATGGAGGAACTAAGAGAGACATATCTGACCGATGAATGGCTCTTTCAGGTAAAAGCTCGAGGAGACCAACTTACGAGTAAAGTAAAAATTCATGGATCCTCTCACGTGGTCGAAGGGATGTACAAATCTAAGGGGGGCTTAATAACCGTCATCTGCGAATTTAATGGTTCTGTTCTTTCAGATATTCTCATCAGTGGTGATTTTTGGATTCTCCCGGACACAATTCTACCTAAGTTTGAGAGATTTCTTGTAAATTATAATCTAGCCGAAGGAGATCTTTCTGGACGAATAAGTACCTTTTTAGAAGAAAACGAATGCGAAACACCTGGAACTTCATCCTCTGATCTAGCTCAGGCTATTCAGAACGCATATAGTAAAATATCTAATACATAACACTCAGTTCCTCCAATCCTGAATTTCATCCGTTTCTTTAAATAACTAAGCTCCATTTCCAGCAATCATCTATTCTACCCAATTTCTACTTATGATTGAGAGTTAAAATACCATGAAAATTTCGAAGGTAAATCCTAATCGCATTGGACATTATTCAGGAAGTGAAAGATTAGAAGATCCGACATTAGAGGAGCCTGATGAGGATACAGAAGAAGTTGCTTATTACTGGCATAATAATCCTGAATCTAAAGCTATTTTAAGAGAGGAAATGGGTAATAAACTTGAATCTTGGAACAAAGGTATAATAGATAAGTATCCTAATTCTGAAATGTCCTTTCATCTAGTAGGACAATCCCATATTGATATCGCATGGTTATGGAGAATAGAACAAACCCGAAAAAAATCTGTTGTCACATTCAAAAAAGCTGTATACCATTCTAAACAATTTCCTAAAACGTACTGCTTTGCTCTAAGTGAGCCAATTTTACTTGAGTGGATATTAGAAGATGATCCTGAACTATTCAAGGATATACAAAAAACTGTTGAGGATGGAGGTATAGAATTAGTGGGAGGATCATATGTTGAGCCTGATTGTATGATGCCCTGTGGTGAAGCGATTACTAGAAGTCGGTTATACGGTCAAAGATTCTTTTTCAAGCATTTCAACCGTCTTCCAAAGGTTGAGTGGTTTTTAGACTCATTTGGATATTCAGCGGGCCTACCTCAAATTTTAAAGAAAAGCGGAGCGGAATATATTTGGACAACAAAATTATCTTGGAATTTAGAAACTGTTTTTCCATTTTCCAACTTTTTTTGGGAAGGTGTTGATCAGACTCGGATTCAAACTGGAATCTTTCCTATGAGCTATGACCCTCTGAAAAATTGGGAAAAATTTGAGATCGGTCATCATCCACTTAAATCTAATATCTCCTACTTGGGAAACTATGAAAGAGATTATTACGATCTTGCCCAATGGGTGGAAAAGGATGAGATTATTCCCCCCGTTGGATTATTTTTTGGTATGAGTGATGGAGGCCACGGGCCTACGTCTGAAGAAGTTGCTCGTGCAAATATGTTAATTGAATTAAGTGATAAATTTCATTGGAGTCGAGTAGAATCATTCTTCCAGAAAATAAAGCAATGGGAACAACAATTTCCTATTTGGGCGGATGAATTGTATTTAGAAAATCATAGAGGATGTTTTTCTGTTCATGCGGAGGTTAAAAAGAAGAATCGGGTGTTTGAAAATCAACTTCTCTCTTCAGAAGCCTTGAGTTCGACGATGTCATTGCTACGGAATGAAAAAAATCAAAAAATCACAGAAATTCTCGAAAAGACCTGGAAAACTGTTCTAAAAAATCAATTTCATGATATTCTTCCTGGAACCTCGATACCTGAAGTCTACGATGATATTTATGAGGATTGGGAAGAATGTTGCCAGAATATTAAGCTCATCAAGGATGAGATTAGCACGAAGATAAATGGCCCTTCAGAAAAATGCCAGTTTGTCATGTGGAATCCTCTGTCCTGGGAGAGAACGGCAAAAGTATTTATTCCTGTGAATGCAGTAAACAATAATATCAAGTTAGATGATGAAGGACGTCCTCCATTTGCAGAACTGACATATTTTAATCCATCCGAAAATACTATTTTAGCACAACCTGTCTCAGCAGAACCAAAAGAATGGCTTGACGCACGTCCCGCGGGTTGGTGGACAATTATCCAACTTTCAGCCACAAGCCTTACTCCTGCATATATTTCTTTGAATGTAAAGATGAGCTCTAATAAAGAAATACACTCCGAACCATTAGTACTGGATAATGACATAGTTAGTATTAAACTTGATTCCAAAACGGGAGGCCTCCTTTCTCTAACAAATTCCTCCATTCTAGAGAGAAAAAATTTGCTGAAGGGATCGAATAATAACTTAACACAGGCTTATAAAGATATATCCGAGGATTGGCCTGCTTGGAATCTCACCCCTGAATATTGGAACCATTCACTTGAATTATCAAATTCGCAAGATGTACAAATTACACTTCGTGATAAGGGGCCAGTTTTTGCATCAATTGAGGTACAGAGAACTTTAGGAAAGCTAAAAAACCCAGTATTGCAACGATACACTCTTTTTAAGGGTCGTTCTGAAATTTATCTTGACTATATTGCTAATTGGAAACAACCTTTAGTCATGCTAAAAGTGGGGATACATACTGCTACTAATGCAACACATTGTACGACCGATGTGATGTTCGGGGCCATTGAACAAAGTACAGATCCAAAAACCCCTGCGGATAAAGCACGGTTTGAAAAAATTTGTCACAAATTTTATGATCTGAGTACACCCACAAATGAATGGGGAATTGCTACACTAAGTCAAGATAAGTATGCATTTAGTGTCAACAAGGGGTCCAGCTCCCTTACAATGTTACGTACCCCACCGTACTTCCCCGCTTCACCAGAAGCATGGGTTCATGAGGAAAGAGCCATACGAAAAGAGAAATACGGAACAGAAGTACCAGAATATTCAGGCCTTGGCCCACTTCGAAGTACATACGCTTATCTTCCACACAAGGGAGGTTCACTGCGATTACATAATGAAAAACCGAATCCTCTTGTTCGACGAGCTGCAGAAGAGTTTAATCAACCTGTGCAAATATTGACACTGACAACTGTCCAAAACGTAAATAAAATTAAGGTTGATGGACAGCCACTAATTAAAATTGAATCGGATTTTGCAATGCTCTCTGCTCTGAAGATGAATGAATGGAAAACAAATGATAATATAATAATCAGAGTAATAGAAATGCTAGGAGTCGGAGGAAAAGTTGAAATAGAATTAAATCCACTTATTCAAAGTAATATTATCTCTATTCAAGAAGTAGACTTACTTGAAAGACCTATGTCAGAAACACCAATAGAGAATAAACAAACAGGCTTTGCAATTACCTTAATCCCATTTGAAGCAAAAACTATTGAGTTAGTTATAGATTAAGGATTATGATAAACAATGCTCCTTCAATTTTTCGAGGGAGTAAGTATCGCGATTGGATTCCTTTCATTCTTTAAGGGATATTATGGTTGTTTTTGCTCTTTTATCCTCAGTGACCATCATTTTTTCCTTTAAAACGTTCAAAGCTTGAAAAAAATATAGATTTGCTAATCTAGACTCTTTCTTGAGGGCCAATAATGTCATAGAATCGTTATTTTTTCTCAAAACATTGATAATAATGTCTTGATTTTCAGAAAGCGTTTGACCTGTTGCCATAACACATTCACCAATTATAAGGTTGATGAAGTCCTAGAGTGCTTGCATTAACTTCGACTTGTCAATAGTGGCAACGCCAATTACTTTATCTGCACCACCATAATATACAAAATACTTGTTTTCCTTTTCTACTACACCGCAGGTGAAACAAACGTTTGGAACATCTCCATGAATCTCATAATCTTCTTCTGGAATCATAATTGGGTCTTCAATTCTCGAAATTATTTTACTAGGCTCATCTAAATCTAATAACATCGCTCCTAGACTATAATGGAGATTCTTATCTACCCCATGATAAAATTCTAACCAACCTTCGTCAGTCTTGATCGGTGGAGCCCCAGCTCCAACTTTGAAATCTTGCCAGCTATTCTCAATAGGTGCAAAGAATTTGGTGTGATCAGTCCAATTTTTTAAATCTTTGGAATAAGCTATCCACATGTCAGGTTCAGGAGCACGATGCATCAAGACATATCTTCCATTAATTTTTTCAGGAAAGAGGACTCCATCCTTGTCTCTATATTCGTTAATTATAGTTCCATGCCTTTCAAACTTCTTAAAATCCAGAGTAGATGCGACTCCGATATGAAATTCAACATCCCCTGCAGGAATGAGTGTTTTGACTGCAGTATAGGTAATATAGTATTTATCATCTAAAAATGTTATGCGTGGATCTTCAATCCCAAATTTCTCATACTCAGCCTCAGGAACCATAATTGGATCTGCAAATTGCTCAAAATTATACCCATCTTTACTCAGAGCCAGTCCGAATGTTGAGATATATGTGTCATAATTCCCAATGGCACGATAAAGTAAAAGTACTTGTTCATTATATATAGTTGCAGCACAATTGAATACTCCTCCTTTTTCCCAATCGTGATTATCATTCGGTACAATAATAGGATTTTTAGAATATCTTGTTAGAGAAACCATAATTTTCTACCTTTTATTTATGAATTTGTGATCAAAAAATCAACCAAAGCCAGGATGATATGAAGAGATTAAGTCTTGACCTAAATTAGATAAAAATCTTCATTTTTTTGAGGTATTTCTTGTTATTATTAACTTATTCTGTTGTCTGTCCAAGAGCTGAAAAAATTTGAATTTTCTTCTGGTAGGTTCTCAACTTTTACAGTGTAAGACTCATTGGGTAATAAATTGAAACAATTATCCTGGGGATGTAGATCCCATGATATTGACACTAAGAATGTGAAAACATTAGAAATGAATGTTATAGTACTCTCATCAGTATTCACTTGAAATTTAACTTCAGGTTTATCTAATCTGAGATTTACAGGATCAGTAAGAAAGATATAATTCCTGTATTTACCCTTACTAGATTTAAAGTCAAGGACAATAATATTATCTTCGATATTACCATTAAATGGAAATTTAATCATTTTGATATTATTAGGTTCAATAAATAGTTCATCATTTATATAATGATTTATTTTTCCAGGTAATACTATTCTAGAGACACTTAACGTTCCTACTATCGACTTTAAAGTATCATTTACTATAACGATTTTCTTTTCATTCTTATTATATGTAATTAATAATGGAGAGTATGCATTTTTCGTGTACCAATATGCAACCTTAGGTATATCATAGTAATCAACTAATGACCAACAGATAGTTGGCCATGGTTCATTAAATTGCCATATCAATGATCCACTAGTGTTAAACTTTTGTGACCTCCAAAATTCAATAGCAAATTTCATTGCAAATGCTTGAGCTGTCTGTGAAAAAAGAATCCACTCATTAATGTCTTTAGGGGTACCAAATTTTTCCATGTTAACATTTATCTTATCTAAAACACAATTATGAAATTTCCATGTTTCATTTGGACTGCTTTGAGTAGATTCATTAAATATCTTCGAAATAGTGTAATTTGAAGGCAAGCTCTGAATACCAAATTCGGATACAAATTTTGATTTAAATTTTCCATAGTGATCGTAAGTAGGGGGTTTTAAATTAGGTTGGTTCACCCCATGCCATACTTCCCAATTATGAGAATTCCCTTCATCTTGGGAGTTGGGATCGAACGTGTAGTCATTTTCAGATGATGGACTCCAAGGGCTAGACCTCCAAAATGGCCGAGATGGGTCTAAGTTTGAACAGAGCCTTCTCTTCAATGAATGTAACTTATCTCCAATTTTTTTCTCCTTTCTCTCTGCGATTGATATTTTTTGATAGTCAATCCACTCATTTTCATTATTTCCACACCATAAAACTATCGAAGGATGGTTTCTTAACCTTAAAATTATTTGTTGAATCTCTAATTCAACCAAAGCCAAATAATCTTCTGTTTCAGGATAGATACTACAGGCGAATTGAAAATCATGCCAGATCATTATTCCTAAACTATCACATAGTTCATAGAAGATGTTTCTTTCAACTACTCCACCGCCCCAAATCCTGAGCATATTGAAATTGGCATTTTTTGCCATATGTAGTAATTTTAAGTATTTACCATCCTCGCTGAAATTGAGTAAAGCATCTGTTGGAACCCAATTTGCTCCCTTCGCGAAAATCATTTGATGATTTATCTCAAAGGTAAATCTATTTTCCTTTCCCTGATTTAATGCTAATTTGACAACTCTGATCCCAAATAGTAACTCTCGATGGACGTTTTCTCTTTTAATTGTAAGTTTTAAGCGGTACAAAGGTTGTTGTCCATACCCATTTGGCCACCACAGTTTTGGAGAGTCGATTACAAGTTTAGTCTCAAACTTATTATCTCCTTTTCTGATCAAATATGTAGATTCATCACTATAACAAATTTCATTATTATTGGTATCAAATATTTGTACTAAAAAGATGCTTTCTTTCGTCACTTCACTTTTAACTCCCCATTCTAAAAATTGCAAACATTTTTCTTTTTGGATATCCAAAGTATAAGTGAAGATATCCGAAATTTCAATTATTTCTTTTCTTGCAAGAATAACACTTCCTATACCTTTTGTAAGAGACCTGGGGGCGAAATCCCATCCATAATTGTAGGTTGGCTTTCTGAAAATGACTCTTTCATTGAAAGGTTCCTCATACTCTGAGTTTAGAAATGCTGGAATAGGGGGATAAATAATAACAAAGATTTGATTAACTCCTTTTTTCAAATACTGTGAGGGAAGATCAACATTAATAATCATGTGTGCACATTTTGTTTGTTTAATCAGGTGCCCATTAATGTAAATATCACCCACTGTATCGATAAAGTCGAATAATAGGATGTTTCTATCATCACATTGTTCAATGTGTACTTCAGACAATAAAACAAGTGACTTATTTTCATATTTTAGGAATTTATTCATGTTCTTCTCATAATACGGATCTAGTCCCTCGCTTCTTACAATATTCGATTGTAAAGTTCCTGGAACAATAAATTCAGATAGTTTATAGGGGTAAGAGGAAATTTTGGTTTCTTTTGTCATTAACCTTAAAATATTCTCTTTCTGGGTTCTATCTATTATGAAATATTGCCAATCTGAAATTTTTGTTCGATTTTGCATAGGAAATTTACAAACTGCTTATTAATTATTAATTTGCTGGTTTGTACAATACTAATTGAAGATTATTTTTCGATAATTTCCGTTGAGTGATAATTTATGCCATCATCCAAAAAATCAACTCTCGTAAAAGAAGGTAAATTAGAAAAAAAAGCTCTTCACGTCACTAAAGAGGAATTTTTTTCATTAAAACCTATTCAAAGCACATTCATAACTATTTTAAAGGAGAAAGATGATCAATTATTGTTGGAACTTAACATAACAAAATTTAAGAAAAAATCTTTAAGAAAAAGATTAATCCCATCACCAAATTATAAGAAAATCCAATTAGACAAACTAGGAAAATTTACATTCGAATTATGTGATGGTAATAACACAGTTAAACAAATCATTAAAAAATTTCAAGAAACGTTTAAATTAACGTTAACTGAGACAGAAACTGCTGTAACAAAATATCTGACAATTCTTAATGCCCGACACTTAATCGGGTGGCAAATTCCTCAAGAGATGATGGAAAAAACAAACTTGAAAGAAAAAAGTGTTGAGGAGATATCTCTAGATTAACACGCAGCATTTCCTTTTTATATCAGTTATTAGTGATTGCTAATTTAACTATATTCTCAATTATTTGTTCATTACGCTTTTGAGACTCGGTTTGACTTTTAAACTTGAATATTAAGCAATATATATCATTTTTTTCTTTATTTTGCCAAAAGAAACCTTGAATATCGGATTTTGGACGCAATGGGAGATTTCTCCCTTGCGTATTCCTCCTGAAATGCCAAAAATTTCTTTCGGGTTTACTTGTTATTTTCTTGCTAAATTCATCTTCGCTTGGTTTAAAACCTGAAGGGATACCAGGGAGAGTTTTGGGATAATAATCTATGAACCACGCTGGTAATTCATCGATAGAAGAAATTTTCTGGTTTGCCAGACCCAATCTATAACAATATATATCAAGAGACTTATAGCGAAGCTGAAAAAATGATAAACCAACTAAAAATGCCTGTTTAATTAATTTCATGGATCGTGGGGTAGTAATCGTTAGATTTGGTCCAACCCATTTACTCTCATAGTCTATCGGATGGCAATTTGCTGTTTCAAGAACCTGCATTATATCAGCTTTAATTTTCTTGGCTTCATCGTTTGAAAACTGACTTTGCATGATGATTAGCCTTTTTAATATATCACAGTTCCAAACTACAATATAACCGTGTAGTGTCATATCTTCAGTAGCCCAATATAGCGTTTTTCCCTTATGATCAGAAATTTCAATAACCTTTTCCGTACGTTTCTTGATTTTCTTTTGTTTCTTCATAATAGTCTCGAAATAATCACTGATAACCACATCTAAATCAGGAATCTTTCCTTTCTCAACTTCCACCCATCGAAATTCCAGAATTTTTTTCTTTGTAGTGCGAAAACCAAAATAACCAGTTATTTCTTTACCTTTCTTCTTAGGTGTTTTTGTTGCAAACACAATTTCCCATTCATCAGGAACGTTTAAGACTATATCCTGCCAACCGATGGTTTTAAAGTCCATATTAAGATCCAGTCCTAGAAAGACTTTGAGGATAGCTAACTATCGGATGTTGAAAATGAGGTTTATTAGGATTGTTAAATAACGTTGCTCTATTTGTAGAGCCAAAAAATATTAGCCTTCAAACGATTGATATCCCCGAGATTAAAGAAACAGATATTCTGGTAAAAACAGCATATTGTGGCCTCTGTGGAACGGATATTCACCTATTTGATGGAAACATACCATTTGTAAATTATCCAATAGTACCTGGTCATGAATTTTCAGGGGAGATAATTAAAATTGGTTCTAAGGTAAGAAACGATCTACAAATTGGTGACAGAGTAGCAGTCGATCCGAATTTGTCCTGTAAAGACTTTCAGAAGAAGAAGTGTTACTATTGTATGAAGGATCGAAAACATTTCTGTCTTGCATGGGAAGCAATAGGCGTTACTCTAAATGGTGCTTTCGCTGAATATGTTATTTGTCCGAGTACCGTGGCATTTAAAATTCCCGAAAATGTCTCTTTAAGGGCGGCTGCGTTCATGGAACCGCTTGCCTGCTGCTTACATGGATTAAACAAGTTAGAAATAACACAGTCAGATGTTGTCTTTATTATCGGAGGAGGACCAATTGGTTTATTGATGCTCTCAATTCTAAAAGGAACGACTTCTTGTAAGACTATTGTAAGTGAGCCCATTAATTCACGAAGAAACCTAGCAAAAAAACTTGGAGCAGATGTAATAATTAACCCATTAAATGATGAAGTATTCCCAATTCTTAAATCCGAGACCTTTGATGCAGGAGTAGATATTGCTATAGAATGTGTAGGATCAATAGTAACTGCCAAGCAAGCACTTGATAGTCTCAATAAAGGAGGAAAAGCTTTAGTCTTCGGAGTTGCTGATCCTTTGTCAACTATAAATTTGGATATTCACAGACTATATTCAAACGAAATTTCAATTTTTGGGAGTTTTACCAACCCTAAAACAAATATGAAAGCTTTGGACTTGCTTTCTAAAGAAATACTAACCCCTATTCCATTGATTTCTCACGAAATCCAAACTAATAAAATTGAGGAGACAATCTCTCTCGTAAAAAGTCATGCAGATAATATGAATAAGATTTTAATAAAACCATAAAATGTTCATTTGAATTGAGATACTCCAAAAGTAAATTAACCCATCTATCTAGTTGAAATCAAACTTCTTGAATAATTCAAGGAAACATGAAATATGTCTGAAAACACCATTCAATGTCCCTGTGGCCAACCTATTCATGATTACACGGATTACTTACTCTTGTATTTGAAAAAAGACTCAGATGAAGGAGGCGAGATTGATATTCTTTGTAGAAACGATTATTGTTACTTAAGAGAGTTAGGCTACTTGAAATTTACCATTGATAAAGCTAGGAAGGTTACATTAGAAAAAGGTAAATTCTATGCGCCATATGTAACATGGAATGCAACAAGGATGTCAGAAGCTCGTACAGTAGAAATCCTTAAAATACATCTAGTAGACATTACAGAGAAGCTCGTGCAATGGGAGAAGGTCATAAGGGGAATTGATAAAGAAAAGAAAGCATTAAGTTCTGAGGAGGCAACTGCGTGAGCTTAGATTTACCAGAACCTGATTTTTCACTCTCAGAGGTATTTTATTTATCTTATTCAAATATCAAAAGGAGATTTTTCCGTTCTATTATAACAGCGTTGGGAATTATTTTAGGAATCGCATTTATGGCTGCCTTATTGACAAATTCACTTATTTTAGATTGGCTACAGACAGAATCAGGTGTTGAAGCATATCAATACTGGTTAGTAGGGATTTCATTGATAGTTGCCTTCGGGGGAATTACCAACTCCATGTTGATGGCTGTTAACGAAAGAGTGAAGGAAATCGGGGTTTATAAGTGCATTGGAGGATTAGATTCCCACATTGTTCGTCTATTCATAGTAGAAGCCCTACTCTTAGGAATATTGGGTGGTTTCTTTGGAGCAATAATTGGTATCGGGATGGGAATTGGAATAAATTTAAACCGTGCTTCTTTAGACGAATTAACAGTCATTCTTGAAGCAAATTTCTCAACGCTACTCATACTTTTTTCAGCTTGCATTCTGATTGCAATAATACTAACATCACTCGCGACCTATATCCCAGCTCGAAGAGCTTCTAAACTTTCACCAGCTGAAGCTTTAAGATACGAAAATTAATATGGTGGTTTTAATATGAGTTTAGAAGAATTTGTGGTTGAGATTGATGATGTTCACAAGGAATATACCTTAGGAAAGGTTATTATACATGCTCTTCAGGGAATTTCTTTTAAAATTAAGCGAGAGGAATATGTTTCTATAATGGGGCCCTCTGGATCAGGAAAAAGTACAATTTTCAATGCAATTGGCGGTTTGGATACAGTTACAAGCGGAGAAATTTATATAGACCAAGTAGACATAGCTGAATTGGATGCTTATGAATTAGCATGGTTAAGGAACAGAAAAATTGGATATATTTTCCAAACATTTAACTTACTGCTTGCATTTTCTGCACAAGAAAATATTGAAATTCCAATGGTATTCGCTGGAGTTCCAAGAGAAGAGAGGAGAAAAAAATCAAAGCATATTCTGAATTTGGTAGGCTTAGGTGATCGAGCTAGGAATAAACCAGGTCAGCTATCAGGAGGACAACAACAGCGAGTGGCAATAGCACGTGCACTAGCAAATGATCCCGCAATTATACTTGCCGATGAACCAACTGCAAACCTCGATTTAGCAACTGGTTTAGAAATAATTGGATTACTCAAAAAGCTTAACGAAGAGCAAGGAACGACAATTGTCTCCGCTACACACGATCTAAAAATGATTAGCATAAGTGATAGGATTATCTGGATTCGAGATGGTAGAGTGGATAGAATTGAAGACCGAGCTGACATCCAAGTAGATGCAATGAGTTAATGGAGTGAAGAAATTGTCAGAAGATATAACCATACGGATGGAGAATGTTGTAAGAACGTATCAAATGGGTACTCAAAAAGTTAAAGCTTTAGATGGAATTTCTATATCCATCCCACGGGGCGAATTTCATGTCATTATGGGTCCATCTGGATCAGGGAAAACAACATTTCTTAATATGGTTGGTGCACTAGACGTACCTTCGGAGGGAGAAGTCTATTTTGAGGGTGTTCCTCTTTCTAAAATGACTCAAAAGCAATTAGCTTCCTTGCGATCTTATAAAATCGGATTTATCTTTCAAACATTTAATTTAGTTCCAGTGATTACGGCTTTGGAAAATGTTGCCCTACCTTTAATCTTCCAGAAATATCCCCGAAAAGAACGAAAAAAGAGAGCAGAAGAAATGTTGGAACGTGTTGGTTTAGGCGATCGCATGAACCATACTCCTGATGAATTATCGGGAGGACAACAACAACGTGTGGCTATTGCCCGTGCACTCGCGGGAAAGCCTAGTCTTGTCTTAGCGGACGAACCAACAGGAAATTTGGACTTAAAAACAGGATTTTCAATCGTTGAATTATTAAGAGAAATTTCACACGAAACTGGAGTAACTGTAATAAATTCGACTCACGATTTAAAATTAATTGATATTGCTGATAGAATTTCGTGGTTACGAGACGGTACTATAACAAGGACCCAAAAAAGGATTGATGTATCAATATCCTCCGAAGATGTGACTATTCCATCATATTAACACTCTATAAAGAACATTCTTCAGGAAAAAACTTAAAAGTTGACAGAATATCTTAAAAAAATACGTTAGATGTAAAATTTGGTGAATAAATTTTGGCAGAAAATAGTGATATTATTGCTGGTGTGTGTGTAGTATTAGCTCTACTACTTGCTATTTATAGTACTCCTGTAATGAATGAAATAGGCGAATTATTATTGTTTCTAATTGAAATAGGATTACTCATAGTAATAGTAGCGACTGCAATTTATGGACAGCGTATGTCAAAAAGTCGAGGATGATTTTTTCAAACCATCCATTAAATGTCTTAATCAATTGGAGTAAGGACGACATTTAGGATCTCCCCTTCATTCAAATCGAAATTTACTCCGGTATTGAGTGTTTTTCGTGAGAGTGTAAGAGACCTTGTACCTTGTTTTTCAGTGAGTGAGTGCATTCTCATCTCATAGTTCATATGTTCTTTTGTGTGAAAAGAGATTCGACATTTTGTATTTTCAAATAACGGATTGTAAATTACGAAATTTAGCTTTTTGGGAGGAAAAATGTCCATCAATGAAAAATCGAATAGATCTAGATTTAAAACCATTATATTAGGATTTGTACTATCTGCTAATGCCTCAAACATCAAATACAAATAAATTATTTCCCCAGCACCGTAGATTTCCCTTCCTAAAGTACCTGTCCATGTTCCTTTTGGGGAATGTTCCTGGGAAGATGAAAAATGATGCGGTGTTTCTAGCATTTCAAGATCTTCAAATGGAATGTATGGGCAAGGGGTGTCTCTTCTCGGAGGATAAATAAATTCTTTGGGTAAAACACTTGAAAAAAAGTAGAAGGTGTTTATTCTGACTAGATTCAAGAATTTCATCACCCCTCTTGGGAGAAATCGATTGTTTTCTTCTTTCATCGCTGTTTTAAGAAACATTAGCCAAGGGAGAATTGATTCAATATTTTCTTTTACAGCGGGGTATCGAATCCCAATACATGCCATTGGTAATCCTAAATTTGACCTTTTCCCCTTCCAATCAAACGAGTTGTCATCATACCAATAAAACATTCTTAATTCATTCAACAAGAACTTTCTCGCTAATTCTAAATAGGTACTTTCCTTGGTAATTTTTGCAAGTTCAGAAAATCCTGAAACTGCGTAAGCTATTTCGAATGGTTCCCAAAATAATGAATCTGGAGAAAATTTGGCCAATTTTTTTGCGCTTCTGATTGCTTCCTCAAGATACTGACTTTCTTGAAATAGATAATAAGCTTGTATAACGATGTACAGGTGGATACCTAAGCAGGCATAATTTTTTGCTTTTCTTTTCCAAATAATGTCCTCTTCACCCCGTGATTCCTTCAGGATTGCTTCCCTATATTTATTAGAGTCTAAGATTTCTTTTAACGGTTTCAGTGAAAAGGGGTCGTAAAATGCTGTAATTTCATAATTATGTTTCTTAACGAACTCTGTTGATCTTTTTACCATATATCTAAACGTTTCGATATATTGTGGATCTGTGGATATCAGAGGGGCTAGTCTGATAGTCCAACCAAATCTCAAAATTGGTTCAAAAAAATACCATGAATCTCCAATTGAATTTTCTGTGGCTTTAATTATGTTATGGCCTTTATCAGGGTCATATACTACATTATTATAGAGAAATTTTGAAACTGGGTCAATAAAGTGATTTAAAGTCTGATACATCTGACTTACATGATTTTTTTGTTCTGGATATCGTTTTAGAGACAAATACAACATCCAAGGTGAGAGAAGGTCGAGCAATGTCATTGTTTCGAATACATTGGATCTTCCAATTGCTTTTCTTCGTTGAAGCTCGGATTCATCCATTACGTAAGCAAAGTATTTAGGAAATTTTGGATCAACCCAGCAATACTTCTCCTTCAAAAGATCATTGATGCATCCTTCTGCAAATTTGGTCCAATTTAACCCAGCTCTGGGAAAGGGAACGCTTCCTGGTACTAATTGAAAACACTTTGTTACTAGATTCTCCATTAAGTCCCATTGAGTTGGTCGTTCTTCATTGTATTCTTGAGTAATATAGTAGTCAAATATTATTGTTGTTCCCTTAACAAATGTAATTACTGATTTAAGAGGAATACGATGTACTAAACCCATTTTTCCACTTGAATGAACTCCACATTCATAGATTGAAAATCGTTCTATGTTTCTTGGAGACATCCAATCCATTGTTGTGAAGTCCATGAAGAAAAAAATTTGTACCTTCGATTCGGGATTCCAAACTGCTGTGGCTGGCATATCATTTGATTTCCATTCGTCAGTAGAAGGAGTATGACGACTTGGTTGTCGAATGGTAACAAAATCATCAAAAAAATGACTTTTCGGTAATAGGTCAATTTTTATTTCAGGACCAGTTTCAGAAAAGGTATAGTCCTCTTTAAATTTTATCTTCGTTTTGAAATGAATCCAGGGATGGAATTTGGGTTGAGAGTTAACTTCTGTCGATATGTCAAGCCCTATTTCTTCTCTATTTCTAAGTTGAAGTCCAATACGACCTTTTCTTGGATCTCGCTGAATATCAGTTGCAGAGATAGTAACACCTTTTTCTAAGGTAATAAGTGGTATTTTTGCACTTTCCAACCATTTATCATTTATTCTAGATTGTAAAAGCACTGTATAGTGTTCTTCTACTTTTTTTAATAGGATTGATTGATCTTCCGTTACCACTAACTCATCTTGCATTGATTTCATGGGAATTACCAACGTAAACTTATACTTTAAATTTTCGATTTATTTATGTAAGTCCTTCCCAGATTATTAGAAGAAGTACTATTTAGTACTTTGAACGGATATAGTATAATTGGAACTGAACTCAGTTTAGTAAAAATTAGGTAAATTAGGTAAATTAGTTAAAAAATACCCCACGTTATTTCTGTGACTTGAGTCCTTCTTTGATCGTATCTATTATCTTGGTAAAAGTTTAATAACACATTAGTATCGTTCCTACGAGCTAATTAATTTTTACTATTCTACCTTTCCATCAGGTTTGCGTGATTTAAATGAGTTTAGACGCCGAAAAAACAGAAAATTCAACAGATATAGATGAACTAGATCAGCCTCAAACTGGATTAACAAAAAGATCGTTATCTATTGGTTTAGTGGTCTTATTATTATGGGGATTAATGAGTATTTTTGCTGGAAACTTTGGAGAGGCTCCAGCAATTTTCATAGAGGAAATGAGTATTCTCTTCCCCTTCTTCCTGTTAGTCTTTGGTCTTCAAGCTCTCGAAAGAGTACGAATAAGAGGTTTAAAACTAACCCGTCAGGAGTTAACCTTTATATGGGGTTTATTGGTGGTTGGTATCCCCATAACTAATTCTGGGTTTCTTGCTGGAAGATTATTATTAAATGCAATGTACCCCCTTAGGGGTGAGTCTCCACCACCCTCAAATTTTGCACCTTTCTTCTGGGGCCCGTCTTCCGATGAGTACTATGCCTCATTTGATGGAGGTGTTTTACCTAACCTTGGGGAGTGGTTAATTCCAATTATATTTTGGGCAATAACATCTATTGCTTGGGCTTTTATGTGTTTATTTTTAATCCAGATATTCAGAAAACCTTGGATCGACGTTGAACGATTATCTTTTCCACTTGCACAGCCAGTTCAAGAGCTTTTAGAAGCACCACTTGCTAAACCACATGAAAGAAGAAGGAGGTACACGTGGTTATCCTTTGGAGCATTACTAGGTATAATTTGGTCCTCATTTGAGTTTCTGAGAGTCGTTTATCCTGAATGGGGAGATATATTCGAAGATATAGATCTCTTAGGAATTCAACCTGGAAAAGCCTGGGCAGTCCGGATTGATTTCGGACAGGTATTCGGTCTTAGCCAATTTTTACCTAATGCTTTTCTTGAGTCACGTCCAGAACCAGTAATGATTGCTGTGTTTCTCTTAGTATCCTTGAATGTACTACTATCATCATTAATTTTCTTCTTGTTATTCTGGGTGCTTATCCCAATTTTTCAAACAGAAATGGGTTTGATAGCACCTCCTACTGGCCCTCCCTGGGCATCACCTCCTGATATTGATTTAGGTTTTGCTAAAGGAGGTGGAATGTCTCTCTTCACATTTGGTGAATGGGGAATTCTTTTCGGATGTGCGTTTTGGGCAATAATTTTACAACGCCGGTACCTTTGGAGAACAATTAAAGCTATTTGGGATCCCAGTGTCATAGACGAAACTAATGAACCTATTCCTTATCGTGCCGCATGGATTGGATTATTCGTCTGTTCACTGATTTTTACAATGTCTTTAATTCTAAGTGGAGCACCATTGATCGGTGCTATTTACGCTGTAGTATTCCTCCTAATCGCATATGTGGCTGGAGCGAGGCTTCGAGCGGAAACCGCAGGTATGGGAATAGGGCATCCTGGATACGTTCATCTACATGGTATACATTCTGTACGAGTTCTCATTGGAGTAGATGGTGACAATAAACCATTAGATCAACCAGGGTTCTATGTAACTGCATTGTGGATACAATTTTTCCAGAGAGATGCAGCTCCAGCTTCCCCTGCTATCTCAGCATTAGAATCTTATAATATCGCTCGGATCACGAAGACACGAACCAGAGATATTTTTAAAAGTCATTCTATTGCAGTAGTTGCTATTATTATCTTGTGTTTGACCGTGTGGCCTCTTTTCGCGTATTTCTATGGTCTGAGTAATGAATGGTCAGGAGAAGCGGGTCATAACTTCGATTATACCGAAGCAGCATATCAATTAGTAACTGGAGGTTACTGGGATTTCACGAGTTATCGGGTTGATATATGGGGACAAGCAATCTTAGGAATAGTTTTCGCAATAGGGCTTAACATTATTCGTCTAGGTAGCCCTTGGTTCCCATTAAATCCGATCGCAGCTCCCATTCTTCTTAGCCTACGTGGTGGTTACTGGTGGTTACCAATCTTAATAGCCTATATCCTAAAATATGCCGTAGTAAGAATTGGTGGAACAAGAGCTTATACAACAGTTCTTTTACCTGGAGCCGTAGGTTATCTTTTAGGCACAGCTGGCTTATGGGGTTTCTCACTGGTCTCTATTATGATTCCCGCAATCTTCCCAATGATAATATTTAATTCTGCAGCAGAATTTATCTATTATTATGGCGTAGTCCTCCTCATTTGGATCCTTTCTATCGTAGGAATCTTTTATTTCTTCTTAAAAGGATTAATTGGTAGATGATAATGGATCCCGATTTGAAGGATGGCCCAGTTATGTAATCAAAATAGGAGAATAATGATCTTGAGATTCACCAGAACCTTATTCTTCTTTTTTTTCCTATTCTCCTTTGTGGTAAGTATTCAAATTTTTTTTGAGGAAGTTCTCATTCAGGAAGATGGAGAAGAAAGAATAGTTAATCTAACAGAACCAGAAGCATTTAACTCGATATCAAAGACAATCGATTTTCCAGGATTTCAAGGACTAAGTGAGCAGATAAATCAAACCTATTTTGCTAATATCCAAAGTCATATCACAAATTTTTCCACGTTTGATCAAAGTAGGTTTACCGGATATCCTGGTTATGAGTCTGCAGCCGCTTATATCCGAGATTTTTTTATGAGTCAAGGGTTAGAGAATGCATCTTTCCTTACTTACCCTCTTTTAGTTCCACTTGATAAAGGAACTATGATTGAAGTGAATGGAGAAAATTATACAGCCCACACCCTCATGCCTAATTCACTCAATCCTGGAAAAACTGCTTCAGATGGTGTAACTGGCAATCTGATTTATGGAGGTAAAGGTACTTATTCCGAATTAGATGGTAAAAAGATAGAAGATGCAATTGTTGTGCTAGAATTTAATTCTTTGGACAATTGGATTAATGTAGCTAGTTTAGGAGCTAGTGGAGTTATTTTTCTACCCACTGACGAAACAAATCGCTTTGAGGCTGAAGAAAAGGTGTTGGATATCCCTCTTCACTTCCCAAGGCTCTATATTGAAAATCAAACAACTGCTACAGCAATTAAAAATTTATCAATGCAAGGAGATCAACAAATCACAATTTTTTCTGATATGGAATGGACATCAATAGCTGCAAAGAATGTCATGGGATTATTACCAGGGATAAGTGAGGATATCATAATTATTTCTGCTTATTTCGACTCAGCATCAATCGTTCCAGCTATAGCTCCAGGTGCTGATGAAGCCTGTAGTATTGCATCAATGTTAGAGTTTATTCGAATTATCAAGGATAATAGTATTGTACCTGAGAAAACCATCATGTTTTTAGCTCTTTCAGGACATAATCAGCAAGCTGCTGGAGCAAGAAATTTCGTGGATCAGTATTATAGCTCCTTAAATGTAAATAAAGGGATCAAACTATTTCTTTCTTTCGATCTTTCGTCCACTAATAATAAGATCGCTATCAATCCCTATGGTTATTTGTACAAATTCCAACTTCAATATACAACTGGAAATCGACTTATTACAAAATTAAAAGATATTGCTCAAGATTTCTTCCTTAGTTACACAGATGCAATTATGAGTGAATCGGACTATTCTTTTAATGTAAAATCATATGTCACAAATCAACAATTTAAAGATATTGCTCCTATAACATTTGTCGGTGATCATGAACCTTTTATTGCATCAAATGTATTAGGATTATCTTTATTTACATCCGAATCCCATCGTTTGAATTTTAACACTCCCACTGATTTGTACACACACATTTCGACGCGAGAATTTGATTTTCTAAAAAATCAAGTTGTCTATAGCCTTTGTGCTCTCGCGCAACTTATAGTTGATGTAGATCTTAACCCAGTTTTATCAAATCTGGAAAACAAACAGTTCCAATTAAAAGTCGCCACAAATGCGCATGTTGGTTACGGATACATTGAAGGATTTGTAAAACAATATGATGAGACAAATGCATGGTTAATTGATGTTCCAAACGCGCTCGTTAGAGTTAGGGCTTATAGCAATCGTGATAGCAGTTTTGGAGAATATTCTTTCATTACACGAGCAGATGAAACTGGATATTACCAAATCCAAGGAGTCTCCTCCTCACAACCAGATTATCCTTTAGTATTTATTGTAGATGCATATTTGTTTGATTCTGAAGGGAACCTAATAAAAGCCATTGATCTTGGAACGAGAGGACAGTATTTCAAAAATTCTAACTCTTTAACAAAACGAAGAACCACTGTAAATCCTACTGTATTTGATTGTGGTACACTTAGTATTTTTGGTATTTATCATCCCTTTACACAAGTTAGTGCTGCTCAAAATCTTGATTATACCGTAATAGATCCCCAAACTCGAAATCTATTTTTCTCTTATGGATATACTGGATTAAAAACAGTGAGTTTAGTGTTCGTACAGCCAGATGTTCCTTCAATTGCAGTAGGAAAATATAACGATGGTATACTTGGTGTCTACGCAACAAATTCTGATAATCAAACTTTACGTGGAAAAGGCTTCACTCTAGGGCATGGAGAGTTTGAAAATCTTGGTTACTCCTCATTTATCACTGCTAGAGATCTCCTCTCAGCTACTCAGACATATATATCCTTGTATAGCCTTTATAATATCTATGATGCATTAGTCGAGAGCACTTATCACACAGCCTCAGAGTTATTAAATACTGCAACTGCTTTGAAAAACGACTATCAATATTCACAGTCAATTGCAACAATAATAGAATCACATACTTGGGCGTATGACTCTTTTAGACAAGCAAGAAAAGTTATACAAGATGGAACTACCACATCCATATTCTTTGCGATTCTCCTAATTCCATTTGCTTTTGCTTTATCCGCATTATTATTTGATTTTGACAGCGGGATTAAGCGAATCTTAGCTACAAGTACAATATATGCGGCCGTATTTGGATTCTTTTATTTGATCCATCCTGGGATGCACCTTTCAAGAAATATTGCAATGATAATTATAGGAGTAGTTGCAACAATATTCGTATTTCCCGCCTTATTCATGATATATCAAGAGGGATATGACTTTCTCAAGAGTTTACGTCTCAAACAGCTTGGTTCACATTTTGCTGACACTTCAAGAACTTCAACTTTGTTAATTGCTATGAGTACTGGAATCTCAAGAATGAAGAAACGAAAAGGTCGAACAGTCATTGCACTATCAGGGATTGTACTCATTACGTTTTCCTTAACTCTTTTCACATCCGCAACAACTCAGATTACTACGTATTCTAAAGGAGAGAACCAAGATATCGCTTATGAAGGCCTTTACATCAGAACAAAGGATTGGGAATTTTCGCTTCCTGAAGAAATAATTGAGAATTTAAGAGTCACATACGGAGATCAGATACAAATCGCATCTAGGTGGTGGCTCTATCCACCATCAGATACTTCGGAATTCCCTAACGGTTACGTAAAAGTAGAAACTCCAGATGGGAATGAAAAATGGGAAGGGGACGCTATATTAGGTATGACGGCTGAGGAACAAAATTTTCATTCTCTCGAGACAATATTAGTAGCTGGCCGATGGTTTACCAGCTCTAATAGTTCGGAGTGTGTACTGGTTGATGTCATCAGCAATAAATTAGGTGTAGCAGTTAATGAAACTGTTATTTGGGCTGGCCAAGAATTTATAGTTGTAGGTATAATTAGTTCTCAAGGACTTGACAGAATTAAAGATTACGACACAGAAAAAATTACACCAAAAAATAATCATGCACCAGCTCCAAATGTTCATATACAAGCAGATGAAACTTTTATATTACCAGCCTACACAGTAAAGTCTTTTGGAGGAACTATCTCCTCTATTTCAATTACAGCAAAGAATAAAACGTTACAAGAGCTCTCTTTATATGAAGAGATTGCAGGAAAAATTTCCTCAACCTACGGAAGAAACTTACTAGTTAGAGTCGGAATTAATGATGAAGTAACGATTTACAAAAGACAACTCCAAAGCCTCGGAGAGGGGTTAGGAGACCTTGGAATTCCACTGTTAATAGCAGTATTATTGATGATAAATACTTCAGTTAGTACTGTGTACGAATCAAGAAAGGAAATAAATACATTTACTTCATTAGGATTGGCACCAGTTCATATTGCTGGATTATTCTTAGCAGAATTTCTTGTTTATGCTGTTATTGGATCTGTAATTGGGTACCTTATGGGTATTACTTCAGCTGTAATATTGTCGGCGTTGGGTATATTTCCCGAGTCACTAGCAATTAATTATTCGTCAGGATCAATAGTCTCTGCATTAGGTTTGGGTATCGGGGGAATTCTCCTTAGTACAATATACCCGCTAAGAATATCAGCGAAGATGTCGGTTCCTTCCGTTCGACGAACATGGGAGCTAAAAACAACTTATGAAGAGGATGGTAAGACTTGGACTATTCCTCTACCCTTCGTTGCTGCAACCGAACAGGAAGCAGAGGGGATTATTGAGTTTTTAAGAGAATATTTTGTAATTTATGAGTCAGAAAGTGTAGGAGGGGCATTTTTCGCGCAAAATATCTCGACAAGTGAAGCTGATAGAGAAAGAAGAGAGAAGCATCTAACTGCCATTGTCAACTTAGCACCTTTTGATGCAGGATTGAAACAGGAAGTGGATATCTACACTTACCTTGAGGAGATTAAATTTCACTACATATTCGAAATTAATTTAGTTCGCCTTGAAGGAATTTTATTAGCTTGGGAATCTTCAGTCCGACGATTCGTTGACAGTATTAGAAAGCAATTGTTAATTTGGAGAAGTCTTCCTAAAGAGGAAAAAGCGCTTAAATCAGAGAAATTCAGAACAAATTTAAAAAAATGATACAGAGGCCAACAAATCATGAGTGAAAGTCTAGAAAACAATGATAATGTGATTGGAACAGAAGAGCACAAAGAGGAATTTCAAAGTGGATTCACATGGCGAGTTGGCCTTGCAATAGTATATTCAGCAGTTATTATTCAACCCGCAGCCATTTATCTTTATTTTGTTACTAATCAATGGTTTATTGGAGCTGTTTTGAACACAACCATTGTTTTATTTGCAGTATTCGCTAAATTAGCAGACAATCCCCTTACTAAACAAGAAGTCTTCATGCTGATCAATGTCACGAGTACAGCTCTTGGCATGGAAATGATTGTTGCCTTGGTTTTTAATTATTATTTAAGACATCACCCCATCATAAGTTCACAACTTGTAAACGGGGTACCCCTCTCTGCATTGATTCCTGATTGGTTTGCCCCAGCATATTTTGGTCCTATAGAGACTTTACTAAATCCAGTGTTTATCCTTCCATTAGGGTTACTCATAATTAATGCACTTCTGGCAAAATCAACGGACATTTCTTTGGGTATTGTATTCAACTATTTATACACTAAAGTCGAGGTATTACCATTCCCAACAGCTGAAGTTGAAGCTGAAAGAGCTAGGGCATTGACATGGGATGATAAGAATAAATTACAGGTTTTTTCAGTTAGTGCGATAATAGCAAGTTTTGCAGGATTGATTCTCTACTTTTTTCCCCTAGTTTTTGATATAACATTGATTCCCATCCCTTGGTTTGATTTCACTCCATCTGTTGAAGGATTTTTTAATGGTGCAACATTTGGAATTGCTACTGATATAATTTTCTTTGTAACTGGATTTATACTTCCTATGAGCGTTGTTGCTAGTATTTTAATCGGATCTCTCTTCGTAAACTTTCTTGTCAATCCATTACTCGTTGCAAATAATATTGATATAGGCTGGGAAAAAGGAATGTCCCTTGTAGACACCTTCAATAATTCTCAGCTAAACTTCTGGTTACCCTGGACAATTGGTCTACTTCTAAGCTCTGCATTAATCCCCATTTTACGAAATCCAAAAATCTTTATTACAACTATAAGAGACTTGAGAAAGCTATCCCAAGGAAAAGGAGAAGAAATGGACGGTGGTACTCCCAAATTAAGCCTATTGTTTGGATTTTTTGTATTGGGAACTTTAGGTTCTGTTGCAGTCGCTTGGTTAATCATTCCTGACCTTTCACAGCAAATGATTGTCATACTTATCATATTAACATTAGGTTGGAGTTTTTTGTCTTCTCTAACAATGGCATACGCTTTTGGAATAACAGCTAATCTTCCAGTTATACCTTACGTTAAAGAATCAGCTTTTGTTGCAGCTAATGCACCTGTCGGTGGTAAAATATGGTTCATGCCATTAGTGATTTCACAAGGAGGAGCAGGATGGGTAGCTACATTCAAAACAGCAGACTTAACGTATACGAAGAGAGGGAGCTTAATAAAAGCACACTTCTTAGCTTCGTTTGTAGCTTGGATAGCAGGTGTCTTTTGGGTTTCAGCCCTTCTCTCGATTGCCCAAGTACCCTCTGTAATTTTCCCAGTTCCATTTTGGCCTCTAGAGGTCGGGAAAATTGCTACTTTTGTAACAAATCCAACAGCAATAATTGATCCTATTATCATCGGAATTGCCTTTATTGCCACTTTATTCCTATATATTCTAGAATGGGGTACTCCGATTCCAATATCAGTAATTTCTTTCTCCGTGGGAACAATAACGGTTATTCCTTATGCGCTTACTACATTTTTAGGTGCACTTTTTGCTCAATTATTGAAGTCACGAATGGATAACTGGAATACAAATCGAGCAGTTATACTAGCTGGTACAGGTGCAGGAGTCGGGATTGTAATCGCTCTGGCTACATTCTTGTCTTTAATTAAAAACACAATTGCTTTACCATTATAGAGTAATATTATAACCTGGTTTGAGTTTCTTGGGTAATTCTTTGTACTCTAATTGCGATTTCCTCTAAAAGTTCAATAATGAGATCAATTGTCTGAAAATATCTCTTTTTGGACAATATCATATCTACAAATTTTTCAATACTTATATTCCATATAAGTTCCGTGGGAGATTCGTAGGTTTTTCTGTACTCACGACAGTATTCATCCAGATCCTTAGTTATGATAGGTTGGGAGAAAAGTCGGATTGATACTTGATCTGGAACAATTTTGTGAATGTGCTCCAAAACGGAAGTATCTTGATTTAGGGATTCAACTAACGAAGTGTTTATGTATAAACCAGGGATTTCCCTCTGTAGATGTTCTAGAAAGGATGAGGATCGAAAAACGTATTTTTTCTTCAGATATCCTTTTCGCTCTATCTCACACTCATATCCCTTTAGCCTTTGAAAAAGGAGAGAGTCATCAAAGGAGAAGTTTTCCTTATTAATTACTATAACCGAGGCTGTAAATTCCCAAGATTTATCAGAAGAGTACGAGAGTCGTTTGGATCTGACAAGTATTGAATTAAAATGATAGTTTATTTTGGGAACTAACACACTTGCACCTAGATCGGATATTTGCCAGTCTCCGTACTTGGACATGTATTTAGCAAAGGGAGCCAATAAACCATCAGTGTAGGATTCAACCATAAGTACTCATCAGGAATAATTATAATTTAACTGACTTATAATAGACTTTAAAATTCATTCGTTCCCCTTTAGACTAATTACTTTAAACGAGAAATAATCTTTTAAACCGCTGTTATTTTTTAATTTGATCAATAAAACAAAATACATCGTTGTTTCCCCTTGGTGGTTAGTATGAAAAAGTCATTAAAATCCTTAATCTTTATTGTATTACTATTGTCTCTTCTAACTCAAGTAAATATTGGTCAGAGTGAACCAAAAACTGCTTCTGTTATAGAAGAACGAATATTATCTAAAACTGTTGCAACTGATGAGATGATCAAAGTAAACATCAATGTTACTGCACCTAGTACTCATGATCTTCCAGCTTCCACAGCCATAATAATCAAATTAACCGAGATTGCCCCTAATCTACCAGTCTCGATTGATCCTTTTGGTATGAATACTCCTGAAAGCTCGGATGATATTAAATGGAATGCAGCGTATGTAACGCACAACGGTTCATTGATACCTTCTCAAGTAGATGATGTAGATGGCATCACAGGTTTTTCGGAAAATGATGAATTGCTGTTTGCGCTTCCAGAAGCAGTCGCCCTAACTGCAGGACAGAGTGATATCTTTACTGTCTATTTTAGTCCATTAGATTTAGATCTCCCCCCCCCATATTTTCCAGAAGTCTGCAGTATCATTGTTTATCCAAAACTGGAGGCAATTGATGCTTTACATTCAGATATGGTTGACACAAATGACGGAGCATTCTATATTGGGAATGGTCTCGTACAAGGGGCAGTATTAGTTGCAGCCGCGTGGTCTTCGGGATGTGTATATGAAATTTCGCTCTTAGATGACCAAGGTGAATCCCGATTTGATATAATTAAACAAAAATTCCCAGAAGAGGGGCAAAAGTGGAAATGGGCTCGGTTTGCTCGGTTTGAACAATTCACATCGCAAAATCAATATGCTACTCGCCCTTACCCTGGCAAATTAATTGAAATGATCCCTGGGCCAATTCGTGCTCGAATTACTGTGCAAAGTACACAACCTTATACAAGAGGTGAATTTGGAGGGCCTGTCACTAAATTTGATCTTTTTGGCTTATTTACTTATGATGTATATGTTAATCAACCCTATCTTGATTATTCCATGGACATTACAGGCCCCAGTGCTGGCAGTTACTCCGAGCTTGAACTTGAATACCAAAACCGAGAATGGGGTGGTGGAAGGGTTGGTACTTTTTATAAGGAAATTTATGTTCCAGGAATAGGATGGGTTATGCGAGGCCCAGATGATACCGATATCCACAGTATCGATGCAAGCAGCTTTGATTCCCCGTGGTATCTCGAGGCCTTGAATGGAAAAACTATTATTCCTCCCCAATGGGAGGAACCAAACGACGATGAACTTGGTTTTGGATTCATTTTTGATGATATTGGTTTTAGTAATATCACTTGGAGTGCTTCAACTGAAGGGGTAAAGAATCTGTATCATGCTGCTCAGTTTCCTTTTAACACTAGGTACCATCCATTCGATATTGATACTCTTGGAGGCCAAGACAAAATAGCCTTTATGGAAGATAGATATGTAGACTATTTGAGACCTGACCCGATACTCACCTTTAATAGCTCTATAATCTCTGTAGCTGACATACCTTTTGAATATCTATTTGTATCTGAACCAGAGGTCGATCTTGATTTTGATAATTATATCTTACAGATTGAGAATATTACCGCTTTTGCTACTGATACAGCAACATTTGTTAATGATACAACCGCCATTAGTGCCACGTATAAGATACTGAATTTTAAAGAAAAAACAGAAACTGGAATAACAGGGGATCTAACATGGAATTCCACATCTCAAACGTGGGGGGTTCAAGATCTCGACATTTCAGCACTAAATCTATTTAATCCTTTCTTAGTCTTAGCAAACTTTGAAACGTCTACACTTACTGGGGAAAGTCCTCCTTCTGAACGCTGGGGAGGTGGTGCGGATGTTTTTCCTCCAATAATTGGTGCTGTTTCCAGAGATCCTTCTGATATCGTCAGGGATTCACAGATGGTGAATATAAGTGCCTCTGTAGAAGATGATGAAGGGGAGGTCACATCAGTGATGTTGTCTTACTATAATGGAACGTGGTACAATATGACAATGCAACCTGCATATGGGTTGTACAAAGCATCTATACCTCCTCAAGCTCAGGGAACCAAAGTCGAGTATAAGGTCACCGCCTATGATGATGCTGAACCCCGAAATTTTAACACTTCAGAGATTTACAGTTACACTGTTGCCGTAGAATATTCCCCGGGACAAGGCTTAGTTCCACTATTCCTTGGTGGTGGAGTACTCATTGCTGCGGTAATTCTCGCGTTAAAATCTGGTGCACTTCATAGACTGAAGTATGATGAAGTATAGGAAGATTCTCATGTATTTATAAGAAGATGAAGAGTTTCTTCATCTTTTTTGCATTTTATTCAGTAGATTGACAACTGTGTCTTTAGGTGGTCTAGATGACTTCAAAATAAATTTTGATTTGTGGAATTGCCCAAGAAGAAATACATATTAATTTTTTTCTTGTTTTATAAGAAAAAAAACGGGTAGTTAGCATGAATAAATTTGTCAGACAATTTTTTTAAGAAAAATTCTGGACAGGATGAGTCACAAATCCGTTATCCAGCAGGGTAGCAACAAGAGAAGGATTACTAACCATGGGAACTACTTAGGGATCAGTACGATAACAGTGAAGAATATCGTAGGGCACTTCTAATAAACAATCTAGTGATTATATATTATCCAACCCGTCTAACTCACCCATATTATGTTCAAGTTTAATATAGATTCGTAGTCATACTTAAAAAAGATAAACGATTAACAATAATTAAGGTAGAAAACACCTCTGTGTGTTTTTTCTATTCGTTAAAGGTTTAATTTTCAATATCTTAGCCTATTATAATTTAATATTGGTTTTTAAAATGCAAAAAAGAAATATACAAATTCTATCAATAGGTCTTTTATTCCTATTATTTTTAATGCAGTCCCCTCAATCTGGGGCAGCTTCAGCTTCAGCGTACAATGCCGCTACCATCGTTGTTACAGCAGGTAGTGACGCCTTAGTTGTTGGTACTCCTATTATTATTGCTGGTTCAGATTTTTCAGGTGATTTCGCATTAGCAACAGCAGTTGTTATGGATGGCGCGACAGCCCTTCCTACACAATATGATGCTGGACTTGATGAACTAGTTTTCCAACTTCCCGCTGCACTTGCAGCAAGTGGTTCAAAAACATTTGAAGTACAAGCAGACGCAACAGGATCTTCAAATGGTCAAACATCAATTACGATGACTCGTGGTGACTATAATGAAACCTACAGCGATTTCCTCCCAGCTTGGTCATCTGCATACATAATGAATGGTTCTGCTTTGGCCAATGATGTGCATTCTATCGGTGATGTCATTTGGGTAGATACTGACTGGGGTGTCCTTTGTTTACAAGTTGAAGCTAGCTGGAGACATGGCACCTGGAAACATGTCATTATGAAAGATAATAATTGGGATGTTGTTAGCGGATTTCTCAACGCAACTAGTGACTGGCGATGGCGCTGGGAAACTGGTCTCTTCCAAGATGCTGATGAAGGATGGCAAGTTGGCGGTCGTGGACCTGATACTATCGAAATTGAATCCGCTGGACCCGTTCGTGCAGTCATAAGAGCAGTTGCAAACTCTCCTCACAGAGATTTGGACCAATACCTTGTTGAAAATGCTAATGCTACTCGAACATATACAGTCTATAATGGAATCCCAGGAATTACTCAACATTTCGCAATTACAGGTCCTAACGCTACTCAGGCACACACTGACTGGAGTGTCCTCAGTGAAGTGTTGGAACCCCTCAAAATGAAGCATCAACACTTGGATTCCACCTCTAACACTCTTGGATCAAATAATCTTACAAAAGTTTATGTTGCAGGCGATCCAACTCCAAGTAATGAGACTTACACACGAAATGCTGTAGCTAATTTAACTGCTGTAACTGATTCCTATTTCGCCGTATACAATGACACTGATACGCGCGGGTACGTATACAATTGGGGTCCCTTTGAGTATCTAGATAATATTACCAATCTCGAGTTCGCTAATCAAATCGTTATGAATTACCGCTTCGATTATTTCCCTGCAGCAGGTTTTAACCGCTATTGGATACCTTTCAGTTCTTTCACAGGTAATATAGGTGATCATGCCGCTTCTCTGAATACTAATATGAAGTCCTTAATGGAGGCATCGTACACATTTGTTATAACAGAACATGATCCACCAACAACTACTACTACTACCACTACCACCGAAGATGGTGGGGCACCTGGATTTGAACTAGTATTAGCAACCCTTAGTCTAGTAGGCGCATCGGTATTCATTAGAAAGAGAAGATAACCAATTCTCTCTCCCCTTTTTTCTTTTTACGAGATATAATTTCTTTTTGATTTCAATGGGATTTCCTAATTGCTTTTATTAAGTTATCTTTCGGATGGCGCATTCAGTTTCACTGAAATCATCATTATGTTACGTTGTCAAGCTCAAGACCACTAATGGAGTCTAAGAGGAAATATGAACTCTTATTCTTTCATTGGCAGAATTGTATACGTAAAGACAGCTATTAAGGTTAATCCAGAAATTCCTAGAAATAGAACAATTGGTAACTCTTCTAAGGAGTTCTGTCCTTGAGGGTTTGTCGTAACGTATGTTATAGGCAGTGTCCATTCTGTGGATATTTCTGATAAAGTTATATAGGCCGATCCAAGAGGAGGAAGATCTGCAGTAAACAGTTCTCCTGGCTGGTATTGGCCACTTGAGGTTCCATTTACATACACGTTGTATTGCTCGGTCAAGTGTTTTAATCTAAATTCCAAACTTTTTTGTTGTGCATAAGGATTAAAAATAACATAAACACGATCTTCAGGATTAGGTGGAAAAGAATGATCAAATATATTTAGATTGACAATCAAAGAATTATTATCCGTTGCTTCTCCCAGTGCTTCAAACATTAAATAGTTCCATAATGTTTCTCCAGCCCCATAAATTTCTTTTCCGTTGTATCCTGCTTTTAATGGATCAGGATCATAAGCTCCTCTAGTAGCATGGTAATCAATATCCTCATAGGGAACATATTGCAGTGTAGTTGGTCCATAATCTCTTTCATACACATCAGGTACGTTAGGACTAAAGAAGTAAAAATTTTTTATTCGATTCAAATTTAAAATCTTTAGGGGTTCAACAGATTTGAATCCAGGTCTAAAATACAGATCTTTAAGGAAGGATGTCCAAAATAAGATCGATTCGATATTTTCTTTGTATGCTGGAGCATTAATTCCTCCAGTATTGACTTCCTTTGGATTAGCATAGGGGGAATGCATTCCATCCCGCCAGTTTGAGGGTAACCAAGGACTAGGATCAGAATTAAATCCAAATGACCAATCAATTCTTCCATTATTATAATAGAGCACCTGTTCTTCTGCGTAAAATAAATCGATAGCCAATTGAGCAAAATCAGTTGTGGAATCAATTATGTCTGCATACTGAAAAAGCCTTGACGCCGCGGCCACTCCTGCAGCTATCTCCTGTGGTTCATACATCAGCTTATATGGTTCTTTAACTGATCTGATTGCTTCAAGAGCAGTTTTAGCTTCAAATAGGTAATTGATATTACCCGTAAGCTCATAAGCGTCTAGTAAACTAAACGCTAATAAACCAGAGGTGCCATAATTAATATTCTCATTTCTAGTTTGTTGTTTTGTTTCAACACTAACAAACTGTGGGAATAAATAGTTAAAGTTGTGAGCCATATCTATAGCACTCCCGAGAGAGCCAAAATAAGATTCATCTAAAGCTGAAGATTCACTCATCATAAATAATTGCCCCCATTTCAAAACAGAGTTTTCTAAATAGTACCAAGAGTCGTGAGAAGTTTCTCCTGGACCATTGGTAGCTTGTTCATATACTTCAGAGTAGTACAATGATAGACTATTTATGAATTCGTCAACTAGTGATTGTTGTGTAGAATTTGGATGTAGTTGTAGAAACCGAAAAAGTGGCCAGATTACATCTACTGTTGCTATAAGCTCAGAACTTTCTCTGGTCCAATCCTCTCCTCCCCAACCATCAGCCCCCTTTACATACGGTCGAAATCCTATATTTCCTCCAGATAAATTAATCCAACATTCATCAAATGTTAAAAGATCATCAATACTCTTTCGAGTATAATCTGTCCAATTTGTAGCATATTCAGGGAATTCAGTGTACGCTGGTAATGTATTAATTGCGGCTTTACGTGATGTAATCATTGAATCCCAGTCAGTATAGATATTAACTTTATTTATAGGCTCAGGTTGATTAAAAACAAGGAGTAGTAAAGTAAGTACACTAATTATGCAAATAACAATTAACATGTATCGGAAGGAGAAGAAATTAAGCTTCATGTTTCCTACAAATCGGATATTTCTATTTAAATTATGTGAAGTAACACCACTCTTAGATAATTAAAAAAAAGGAGAATCAAGTTCTCCTCTTTTTACGTAGGAGAAGGATGATTGTACCCAATGCAAAGGTTACACTTTTAACACTTGAGAATGGACTCGTTCTTGTAGTTGTTGTGGTTGTAGTAGTCTCCTGAGTGGAATCGTCCCTGGTGACAGAAATTGTTGTGGTGGTCGTAGTTGTTGTAGTTGGTTCAACAGGTTCATAATCCACAGTTACATTATTTATCATGGTTCTTGTCTCATCGTAAGTAATATTTCCTTCTACAGGAGCAACGACAATAATATAGGAAGTATCTGCGGGAATTTCAAATGTTGTTATCCCTGTAACATTCGTTACGAGGAATGATCCCGAAGTAGTCTCGTATAAACTTTTATTCTCTAAACCAACGTCAATCTCAACAGTTTTACTAATATTATGAGGATTAAAATATAGATACGTTGGATAAGCTTCTTCGTGATAATAATCTGTTACTAAACAGTCTAGTTGCAAAATCTTTTCATCATTTGTAGGTGCGATGATTGCGCCTAAATTTCCCACATGAGAGCTTCCATATAAACCTAGATTGGTAGCTCCAGTCTGGTCAGTGTATCTATTGGGGTTATGATCGCCAGTTGCGAGAGGAATTATACCATTCCAATCTTTCCTTAGTGATTCATATGCTACACAATTGTTTGGGTCGTAAATATCTTTCCAGTCTTCACTATCCTGGTGAGCAGCATCTAGATCGGTACCATAATGTAAACGGGCGGCATTAGCCGCATTCAGTACAAATTTACCAATATCATGAGCATACCGATCATCATATCGAACTACTGGTACTAATGCTCCGACTGTTTCAAAGGTATTCATCGCAAATGCATATCCTCCCAAGTCTGTAATGCTTCCTGATAAACCATAGACGTCAAAACCTCCCCACTGATCAGCAATAACCCCCCAGCCTCTACGTACAGCACCAGTGCCCGTTCCAAAGCACCAATCAATCATTTTATTCACATTGTATGCTCTACCAAGTTCTGCATTCATACGGGCGGTAATCAATACACCATATAGCATTAATACCTCATAGTATGGATTAAAGGAAAGTGAGTTTAAATAATCAACACACCACTCCGCTGCAATCAAATATTTTGGATCACCGAATTTCAAATAGGCCATATACTCTATCCAAGCGATGGCTCCTGCTGCATCAGGTTCCTCCCATTCCGTTCTTAGCATATTATCGTAAGGAGCCATCACATCAAAATCAAACGACGTATGTAAAAAATTTGGTAAGGTCCAAGGAGAAATTTTCCCACCCAAACTCACGCATGCATCATACCATCTATTAGCGACACCCCGCATCTGATTTTCAAAGTCTCCAACGTCAGGATAATAATCTGCGAGCATATAAAATAATAAATTAGGAAATAAGACATACCAAAAACTTGATCTTGATCCAGTTTGTAGATTATTTAAGTAAATATACTGGTTAGTATCTATATTATACCAATTTTCACACATTTCCACCCAGTTATACCCACTCTGGTTGCTTTTATCAATTCCTACCAGTGTTGCACTCAGAACGGCCGCCATTAGATTTATAGCTTCATCGTTCATTGGTAATCCTATATAGGAGGGGGCTCTAAAAACATCACGATTGCCTGCTGCTCCCCAATGATTGGTTCCTATTGATGTCAGCGGTAAAAATGTTCCTGTGGCACTTAGATTAAAAAATAATGTATCATAATCATGTGCAACTTGTTTCCAATCCCTCATGTTGAAGGGCTCAGGAAGATTGGGCATAAGAGCTACTCTTGTTATTTGACCGATTTCATCTACTGATTCAATTTTAAGATTATTTTGGCTCCTAAATGATCCAATTAAGTTACCTGAACCAAGAACGAGTAGCAAGCATATAACTAGAGAGGCTAGCATTATCCCCCTTATTCGAAAATTATGAGTTCTGTTTGGAAATGCCATGTGTTCGATGTGAATTTCTGTAATAATAAGTGTTTTCACACATTTATATTAGTAATAAAGTGGACTATAATTCTCCAGATGATTCCATTTCCCCTAATTTAGAGAGAATTAGTGAAATACTCTTTTTCATTCTATTATAATCCATAGAAGAGGAAATCGGATTAAACACAACTTGTTCTGGTAATAAAGGGAGATGAATAAAACCAACCCTACAAGGCGGAGTTTTTTCTTGAGTAGATACATGATGCAAGGAATGGTACATTATTTGATTGCAACCGAAAGTCCCAGCAGAATACGAGATATAACAAGGAATTTGATTGTCATTGAGGTGTTGCACAAGATTTTTGACTGGAAGTGTACTGAAATATGCAGCAGGCCCACTTGGTTCCAAAATTTCATCTTCAGGCTTGGATCCACAATTATAAGGTAGATTATTTGTATTAGCTAGATTAATAGCTACTTTCTCTATAGATATTGCCGAACAAGAAGCTTGACCCAAATTAAGAACGATTTCAGGTTCGTAGGCATCTATCAATCCTGTAATTTCTTGTTTAATCTTATTAAAACGTAGTGATATGGTCTTTCCGATTACTCGTATGTTTGAAAATTCCACATTGTTTAGATCTTTTGCAATCATTTCTGAGGGATTTACAGAATGACCACCAAAAGGCTCAAAACCTGTTAATAAGAGAGTTATCAATCCATTACCTCGCTATCATGAAAAGCAGTATTACACGTATACTAGAAAAATTCATTATAGATATTATTCATAAACACTCTAAAGGCTGAAAAGATGTCATCAGATACACCTGAATGGGATACTTATGCGAGAAATACATTGAATCCACTCATTCAGGCGCATTATTATTTCACAGTCTGGAGAAACTATCGATTATTGCTTCACGGGTTAAATATTCAACGAGGAACACTACTAGAACTTGGTTCCTCAACAGGCCAAATTTCTTTAAGATTATCAAGAAAGTATAATTTATCTCCTACTCTGGTAGATACATCGGCATTTGCACTACGCCTAGCAAATCAAAATTACCGAAACAAGGGGATCATACCTATTAC
>JAEOTQ010000089.1 GCA_016839785.1 Candidatus Hodarchaeota archaeon
CGAATTATTTGTTCAGGCAGGCATTTATTATGACATTTAATGTAGAGGCATACATTGACGAGGAACTACATGGATTTGGGCAGGTTCTCCATGGGTGCATTCTGCAAAATATGTCAGGGTATCATGAAACAATTATTACGGACGGTTTTCAACCTGCATATAATCCTGCACTTGCAAAGACTATATTTGAGCAACTTGGTTGGCAGGGTTCAATAACCTGCTGTTATGATGAACGTCAACCGACCCAGTTAAGTGTTCTTTCCCATTTACAGCAATCAATTGAAGCGCTTGACGTTGGCATCAGTCTAAATGTTCAGGAAGTCAGTTGGCCAACATATCTTTGTATATACAAAGTTTTACCTTTGAACCTGATAGAGTGGACTCCCCCTTATTCTACTCCAGAGATGTATATCGATCCTTTCTATAAATATTTCTCCTCCTATCTGAATTATACGAATCCCCTGCTTACTGAGTACCGTGAGGCCCTCAAGAAAGAGTCCAATCCCATCATTCGTGAGTTATTATATTCCAAAATTGAAGAACTTGCAGCAAGAGATCATCCATATATCCCACTTTATCAAGAAATAACACTGTCAGTACGGAGATCATGGGTACAAGGCGACTACGAAAGTTGCCTCCACCCACTGAGGAAGTTATCACAACCATGGGAACGGATAAAGAAGCAGGAAATGAGTACCGAAGTGATTGAAACATCCGTTCCAAGTACAAATCCCTCGTACACTTCTGTAAGCACAACTCACGAGGAAACGACTTCCTCCTCAACAGTCGAGAGTATACCTGTAGTAATAAACCCTTCGCAGACGAGGCCTGCTCCTGAAGGCTTTGTTCTTTTTTTAGTAACTGAAACAGTTACCTTGGGGTCGCTTTTTTTGATGATAATTTTAAAATCTCGCCACAGAAGAAAAAAGTGATTTTTCCAAATTCAACCGAGTGCTCTTTGAAACAGAAGAGGATTAAATAATCCAAATATTTTAGAGAGGATCCTCATCTCATAGAATCAGGAAAGTTATTTCTTTAAAAAACCGATTTAAGGAAATGTAGATCAATTTCAATGGAGCTATCCCCCATAATGAAGATAATTGCCATCGAGAAAGAATTACCTGCCAGTACACCACAAATTTTCAAAAAATATTCAGAATCAGAAGCATTAGAAGCCTGGAATTTATACCAAGAAGGATTCATCCGCGAAATGTATTTTCGAGCAGATCAATCCAGTGCAATTCTAATCTTAGAAAGCGAAAACATAGGGGAGGCAAACACGATGCTCCAACGACTCCCCTTTGTTAGGAAAGGATTAATTTCATTTGAACTTATTCCTCTAAAACCTTATCCAGGATTCTCACGACTCTTCAAAGCTCAATCTAGGGATGACTAATTGGGAAAGCTATTTCTTGGATATCAGTTCAAATGCAATCCTTATACTCAGGAATATCATATAACACCACATACGTGCCACATTGCATGCTAAATACGTTGATCGAAGTCGACAAGGATTTATTCGTTACTCTCTTGCTTTATTTTAACTAAATTAACAGATTAATCATTCCATTCTACTGGGGAGATTTAACCTAGACATGTGATAAGGATTCAATTTGCTATGAGTATAAGCTGTTAAGACTGGATTTTGCATAATCAAGCACTGCATCAACTTCGTGTAATGATGATCCTGTACCCAGAACAGTTACTTTTCCATCTGATAATGGGCCAACATTAAACGGAAATACGATTCCTTCACTCTCTTCATCCGTATAGAGGATAGAACTCCAAACTCGCTGAAGATCGGAAAAATTGAACCCTTTTCGGGGGAGATGAATATTTTGAGCTCTAGCAGCTCTAATGTAGCTATCTCGTTCTTCAAGACGCTTCACAAGTTCCCAAGGGTACATTGCACCAGTGATCCGGGGGTTACATTCAGCAGCAAATATCCCACTCTTAGTTGAAATATAATCGATTCCGAAAGGCCCAATAAACCCTTCACTTGCGAATTGTTTAGCAATTGTTAATGAATAATCATTGACTTGTTTTTCATCAAATTGAACAGGAAATTCATTACCAATGTGAGATGTTTCAGTATCAAGGATTTGATTCGAAGTTCTGAGATGGAAAATCTGCTTATCATTTGATATAAACAGAACGGCTGACGGATCCGCGTATGTGTCATAAAAAGATTCCACGAGAAATCGATCTCCCAGGTTACTTGCAATTATCAGTTCTTGGAGCTTAGGAGAAGTAAGACAGTCAATGATATAAGTAGACGATGCTGAGGCTCCATATTCACCTCTGACAATCACTTTCCCCGTTTCATCGATTCTTTTTCTTATAACATTCACTAATCCTTCCAAACCTTTTTCATTTTTGGATTTTAAAGTAAAATGATCTTCAATGATAACCGGGACTCCTAATCTTCTACACAGGGTTTTGAAATTAATTTTACTATCGTATTTATGTACAATTTTCGGATCTGCGTACATTGTCAAATTTAGATATCTACTTACTTGATGTTCTAAGGCTCCACCAAAATAAGGGCTTAGGATGGCATCATTATAACAGGCACCTAAATGGGAATGAACAGTAAATTTGGTACCATTCTTTATGACTCTTTCAGGCAATGTTTCCGTGGGTTTTCCATTGAGAACTACAATCTTTTTTGTCCCAAAATCTTGACTTTCAAGCCATTTTAAGTACGATGGATCTGGTTGAACTTTTGTAAGTATTACATCATCCGAACGAGCAATCGGAACAGCCCGGTCGTATTTCTCAATCCCATCAACTTGGGAGATAATTTTGGAGAAGTTAGGTAAAGTGTTAATTTCATGAAGGAAAACGACAGGAGATCCTAATAATTCTACGAAAGATCCATAATTCTCGTGATATTGATAATCGTCTTTCAAACCGTCACCTTCCTTTTGAATGAGAGGTACAAATGAGCTAGTTGGTCTGTATTAGTGGGATCTACCAAAAAATCTGAAACTTTTTGCTCAAAAAACCAAGACGAGATATCTTGGATAGATTTACCACCGAGAATATCAAATTGTCCTTGGAGAAATTCTAAGAATCGTACGTAATAATCCACCAGTCGATAATTTGGAGAATTGTTTTGTTTGTATAAATTATAGAATTTCTCACTTAAATTCGGTGTCCGATGGATTAAATAAATGAGATATGCTAAACTTTTAGCTCTATCATATTCTCTTTGGGGAAACGTCTTATTTTTGACTAATTTATGCGGAGCCTCTTGCATGTATTCGATCCCATATTTTTCAGGACTTTTATGTAGGTCACTGCCAGGAAGGCATAGAAGTTCATGGAAGTAAATTCCTTCTGGTTTCAATTTCAGTACAAATTCAGTACTGTCAAGAAATTGGCTATAATTATCGCCAGGTAATCCTATGATTAGACTAAACCAAAATTCGACTGCAGAATTCCTTTTCCTTATCAGTTGGATATTTTTACGGTAGAGATTCGCATCAAATTTTCTTTTAATCCTCTTTAATACTTCTGGTGAAGTTGATTGAACTCCAAACGCGAATTCTTCATTATTTAATTGACTGATGAGTTCTACGATGCTTTCATTTGTCAAATATTCGGGACTAACTTCGAAGGTAATAGGTTTTTTTCGAAAATTGTGCTTTATCAAGAATTTCAGTAATTTTAATGACCTTTCTTTCCTCAAAAAAGGATTTGAGTCAGTGATATAAATCGTTCTTACTTTGGGATGATTAAATAAGAATTTAAAAGCAGGTTTCAACTTTTCTAGACTGAAATATCGCATCTTTCTCTCACCCCAGGTGCAATAAGCACAAGAAAACGGACATCCTCGAGAGGTCTCTATTGCAGCTCGTACAGTGGATTCACTCTTGTTTAGGAAATTTCTATAATCCTCATTCTCATATGGTAGAGCGAGCTCATCAAGATTTTTCAATTCTGACTCAGGATTGCTGACTATGGCTGTATTATTCCTATAAACTAAGCCAGGAACATCGTTTCGATTCGTAGAGGAAAGAAACGTTCTGAAAGCAACTTCTCCTTCACCCTTGAATATATAATCTACATAAATATGTTTACGTAGAATTGTTTCTGCAAGACCACTCGCTTCGGGTCCACCGAGGACAATTGTTGTTCTAGGTAAGTTTTTTTTCAGTATTTTTGCCAAGAGAAGGATTTTATCGAGATTCCAGACATAAGTAGTGAAACCATACAAGTCAACATTGGTATCACTTAAATCCTGTAGAATCTCTTCATCGGACGCACCAATTTCATATTGGGCAATCTCTACTGTATAATTTTTAGCGATTTCTTTGTCTTTGAGAATATAGCTCTTAATACTGACAGGAGCAAGACTCAAATCTCTACCAGGAAAGCTAAGCGAAACTAATTTAATCGAAGATTTATTTTTATTGTTGAATTTCATAAGACCTCATATATACTGCACCTCTGATGGATCATAGAACTATCACTGTATATGAAGGTTCGTTGGTTATTCCCACACAGATATTTCAAAAAAAAGCTGGAGAATTCTGGGTAATTGAAGGATTTATTATCAAAGAAGAATAATTTCTTGATCCCTTCTACTCATTTCTAACTCCAACCCCCTACTTTCATTCTGGATTTATAAACCTTGTTTTACATGCTCCATCCTTAAGATAATTTTGCTTTTACTTGAGGATCACTCTTCCTTTCTTAAAATCTCAACCCATATTACGAATACAGGTTCTAGAAAAATGGAAGAATAATTCTTCCTCCTCGTTTTTCTTATAGGTTGTATCAAGAAGTTCACAAAGATGAGAAAAATACTGTAAATCAAACTAAAAACTTCAAGATATACCCGTTGAATAATGAGATTGTTTTAATGATCGATAAAATTTTTAGTAAAGACACCAATTACGGAAATATTTGGAAAATGAAACGTGAATTTTGGTGGGATGATAAAGGCAACCATTCGATTCCTCCAACTCCAGAAGGATTAAAATTCTCAGTTCATCACGAAATTGAAAGAAAGAAATCTTATTTAACTCTAATAGGTTGGTTGGAGAACACAAATAATTTTTTACTCGAGGTACCGATTTTTCCCTCCCCTGAAATATTTAATTTAAAAATTATTAATGTAGACGAGATTAAAATTAAGCCCCAAAGAGGACCCGCTCCTCCCTATCAAGTACCTCCTCCTCCACATGTATTATTTATTGATGGTAACGAGAGAATCCAATTTACTGCGGTTTTAAACTTGAATTATTATGAATATCCTACGGGTGAAAAAGCATTAATCGAATGGACTTTTAGTTATTGGCACGAACCAAGACCCCGAGGACAGATGAAAATTATTTTAGATCCGTGAATGTAGCTTGGAAACTAAGCAAGATATTTTTACCGCAGTAGAATTAGACGAGATCCACGCTAAATTGATAAACCTAGGCTTTAAATATGTGAACATAGATTGCGTTGGATACAAAACTGGTTCTCTAACAAATGAATGACAGATATAGCCCTAGTAAAAAAGAAGCAAGAAATTGATTTAATCAAATTTAACCAACTCAGTTTCCTACCTAAATAATGTATCATAAAAAAAGGAAAAGTTAAATTATTCCTTTTACATGTATTGGAATATTCAATTTTGAGGGTGAATAATGTGAGAAATCGCTTTTTTATCTATGTTCTGATACTTGTAATAGTTTTGTTTAATACTTCTTTTGAAATTAATCTTTACAAGAGAAATCGCGATATCCCTATTTCAAAATTGATGACAAACCCTGACGAAAAATGTACTATGAAAGAAAACTCAACGAATACAGTATCTATAGAAGAGAATCTAAGTCTTTCCTATCAATCAAAGGGTAGGTTTTCCCCTAATCGACAAAAAAGGCAAAAAATCTGTTCCGATGTATTTTTAACAGGACGAGGGTGGGATCAAGGAAATGATACGAATTCGGATGGGCATTTCGAAATATTACTGATAATTATAGAGTTTAACTTTACAATAGCGGGAAATTACTCTATCAAAATGGAATTAGCTTCTAATGAGAGTTTTTCTTTACAAGTTTCTCCTTTGCGAAAAATAGTCAGTGACTACTGGTCAGAGGGAGTTTCTAATGTAACCTTTCCTTTGTACCCTGCTTATATTGCATATTCAGAGCGACTAGAAACTACTTTTCAAGTAGAGTCGATACAGATAAAAACAGGCATCAATTTTTATGCAAGTGAATTGCTTGTAGCAGAAGTATTCTCAGTCTATTCTACACGGAAGTATAGTTATGAAGAATTTAATGTTCCACCCAACTTTCTGAATGGAAAATATTATGATGAGGGCATTGATAGTGATGGTGATGGATTATTCGATTACCTAGCTATTATATTTGAGATAAACGTCACAGTAACAGGGGAATATAATTTTTTTACTCAATTGATACGAAGCGATAATAGCCAAAATATATTTGGGATGAGTGGCCATACTTTTCTAAGTAAAGGATATTATAATCATTCTATCCTTTTCAATCCCGAGAAATTATTCCGCAACAAATCGAGCAGTATTGTTTCATACACTATTGATTGGATACTGACTTATTATAGCATTTCTGTCAATTATACCACCCGTACATACAACATGATGGAATTTGCATATCCTAACGTGGAGCCCACGGGGAATTATTGGAATTTTGGTGTCGATCAAAATGCTGATGGAACATTTGATCATATCGTAATTATAGTAGAGCTGTGGGTTCACACAACTTATGAGTTTAATCTTCTAATTGAGATTAATTATATCGAGACTTCGTATAATTATACGGATTTTCCTGATCTTGACACTGGAGTACAGAATGTAACCATACAACTAGAGACTAGTGGGATCTATTTAGCCTTTTTAGAGGCAGGAATAACGGAAGGGAGTATCGAAATATCTTTTATTCAGATAACTCATCCTCATAGTCCAACATTTTTCTACCAGGAAATTCTTCCATACTCAACAAGAAATTATCATATTAATGAAATTAAACCAAAATCGATACATATCGATGGAAATCATTTATTTGCACTTATTGCTCAAACTTCTGGGTGGAGGGGATTGGGCACTAAATATAGTCCGTATATAATTGAAGGGATAATTCAAAATGGTTCTTTCACATATCACCCCTTCATTGAGATTAGAAATACCACTGTTCACTTTGAAATAAAAAACTGTATTTTAAGCGGAAATGGAATAAGCTTAAAACAGGTTCAAAATGCTAATCTCATTTCTAATGAAATTAATTATGTATTTGTAGGTATTACAATTGCTGATTGTCGAGATGTTAATCTTGAGAATAATAAAATCTCACACACGACCTATAAAGCTATACACATTCTTCATGGAAGGAATATTCATGTTAGGAATAATTTTCTCACCATTGGACGGACTGGGATTGAAATAGACGAATCTAGCAACGTCAGTATAACCGATAATTATATTGAAGGATTCACGGATGTAGGGACGAATTTAAGGGGAGTTAATGATTCCAAAATCGATCACAATCTAATAAATGAAAACCACTTTGGAATAAAAATTGAAAGATCTCTTTCTAGTGAAGGGAGTTCACCCTCAATTAAGATTTTAGTCTCAAATAATTCAATTTGTAATAATAACGAATATGGGTTGATAATCGACCATTATGGTCAGCAAAATCGCATTATTGGTAATGATTTCTTGGGGAATTATCCGAATCCAAATGTGGGGGAAAATCCCGTCTGGGAAAAAAGTCAAGCTTCCGAAAATGGAAGTGACAACATATTTCTTGGGAATTATTGGGGAAGTGCTGGTATTTATTCGATAGATGGACTTGCAAACAACGAAGATACCCTTCCTCTTACCTATCCGAATCATTTAAGTAACCCTGACATCATTAAACCGAATGGAGGGGAGATCTTCACTTCAAATGTCCTCATCCACTGGTATGCCGCGCAGGATACGTTTTCACAGCCAATTAATTACACACTTTACTATTCTCCAGATGGTGGAAAACAATGGATCTATTTATGTTCTCAATATGACCAACTGGTATTAATTACTGGACGAGAAGGTTATAGTTACAGATGGAATATTGATCACACAATTGTTCAACCAGACTCAGATTATTTCATCCGAGTTATTGCGGAAGATCCATTTGGATTTAGAACTATTAATGACTCTGATTCTAGCTTTGCAATAGAAAATGCTGAAATAGAGAAAGCTAAATTCACCCCGAATGTTAATGCAATATTTTTTGTCACGACAATTCTTATATTTTGGTTGTTCTCCAAAAAATATTTACAAGTACGGTAATTTTAGGATGAGAAAAATTATTTTTTCTTAGGATTACTGTTTCTTTCACTTGTTACTGATAACTTGTAGAAATCTTCGTCACGTTGTTGCTGTAACTCATTCAATTCCTTCATGATTTCATGTATGTCTTTCTCCTATTCTTAAAACATTTTTAGAAAGTGCAAAATAGATGTGAAACTTATAAATTCATTCTCCCATATCTAAAGCTCATCGAAAATTACAGAGAAAAGTGAAAGGCTGTTATTCGAATAATCATTCTTTGAAGAAGCCAACAACGACAAAGTTTTCGTCATGCTGGTCTTTGTGTTCAACAAGCCAGCGTTCGAGAGTATCAGCATAGAGGGCTTTCATACGTTGACCGAAGTCGGCGAATTCATCATTGGTGAGAAGAAGGACATCGAGGGAGGGACCAGGGAAATGCTTATTAGTTTCAAGAAAAGATTTGAGCTTGGCATCAGACATGCCTTGAAGGAACTTTTTCTTTTCAGACAGGGCGGCAATGCCAAAATTGATTTTTTCGATGATAGCATTCTTGACATTACCATCGCAGTATTCACAGTCAGGATCGGTAGAGTCGGCATCAGCGGAGAGATTTTCAAGATAACGGTCAGCAGAATAAATCCATTGTTTTTTCTTCTTGCCATAGCCTTTTTTGGCTTTTTTCTTGACCCGGGAATAATAGCCGACGTTCATATGCGGTTTAGATTCGTGTTGACGATATTCAACTTTAACCCAGCCCTTATCTTCCAATTCTTTTAGATAGTTATAGGTGGTCTGGCGTTTAAGACCAAGAGATTCCTGGATATCCTTGGCAGTAAGCTCAGTTTTACGTAATAAAAGCCAAAGAATGGAGGGGCGAATCAATTCACCAGAGGAGTAAATATTGTCTTCTTTTTTGGATTCATCAATCGGGGTGCTGGCGGTACTCAAAATGCAATCCTGTCCTAAACAAAAACGGTCCCAAAAGGGAAACAAGAACCACAGAGGGAACGATTCGTCTAAAGAACCCAAAGACGACCGCTTATATAAGTCAATCCATAAAACCACATTAAGCCAAAAAAATATCATTTATCCAAAATATATACCATGCCAAAAAAGATACACTTATAAATCCATGAATTAGTATCTATCCAAGAAGTGGAAACATACAAACTCCACTTACAAACTTAAGGATGTGTTTATATGGGAACCAAAAACGTTGTTGAAACGAAAAAGGCGGTTGAATTCACTTATCTTCCTAACTTCCGTCGTTTAGTTAAACCATTACTAATATTTCTGGCTGTCCTCAGTCCTATACTTGCCTCATATTTAATCTCTCCCTCTAATATCGTTGTTGGTGCTATCACTGTTGTTAGCTTCAGTATTGTAGGTCTTTTCATCTTTCAAACCATTTATGGTTTAATCCTCTTCAAACGATATTTTTTATAAGGAATTAATGATGATGGTTCAGGGCTTCAATCACATTACGGCAATAACCCAGTTAATTTTTGAGCGGATTAACTACCCTGCCCTGAACCCTCCATCTTTTCCGCTGGGAAGATTTTTTTCTGCTTACCGTCAGGAAGTCTTGTCTCTTAAATGAAAGTGAGTACACCTACAAATACTTTCTCTCCCTACTTGACTTCCTGACCTTATCCCCTCATTCCGATCCTCTACCCGCTTATATTCCTCCTTCCTATTTTCTGTTTCTTTGGAGCGCTCCTTGTGTCATTTTTTATTTTTTTCTGCGAGTTTATTTTTGTTCTGGGGTGATTATATAGTTGTTCCATTATCTGTTTTAGAGGGATTTTGTCCTATGAATAATTCTCCTTCTCCAATGGATCACTCTGCTCCCGAGTCCTATCGCCATTGCGTCTTCCGACACTTTGAATCGATGATGGCTACCTCCCAGGCCTCCCTTTTTTCGGGAATGAATCAATTCCCATCTAAGGACGGGAAATTATATCCTGTTGATGCTTTCATCCAGACTTCTGATAGAACTTTGATCCTTGAAATTCGATCTGATAATCAATTGGTGAGTACGGATATTTCTTCAATCATTCAAGAGAGACTTGATCCTTTAAGCAAGGACTTGGAGATTATCGCTATTATCGAGAGTAAGAATGGGTTTGAAGCACTGATTCCTGCTTCTCTACCACCTGTGGATTATCCGCTCATACTCACTCATCAAACTCATTTAATTGCGTCTAATTTTAAAGATATTCCAGCTGTCGACGGTTTTAGTTTTCTTGGGCACCTTTTCGACCTGGCTATGACATCTAGTCATACGAGTCATAATTGGACTGAGGAATATTATGAGCTGTTAGCTTTCGTTAAGGATGGAAATGTTCGGGAGGCTGTTTTTGCTGCTCTCTCTTCCTGCCCTAAATATGCCTACGAGATTGCTCGGGAGCTCAACGTCCCTGCTCCTTCGGTGTGTCGTGCCCTCTATTCCTTAAAGAATAAAGGGTTAATATTTTGTCTTAATCCAAAGAGCAAACGGAAGAAATATTATCAATTAACTGCCAAAGGACGATTCCTTCAGAGTGGAAAGCCTCCTAATCTTTAAAGAGAGTTCTTTGATGTATTTTGACACAGAGATTCCTGACTTGACTTGTTACTCGCTACTTTTATCCTCACAGCTAGCTGTGAACTAGCTTTATACTTGCTTTATGCCTCCCACATCATTATCCTGTGAACCTCCTGTTATTCATGAGTTATGTCCTTGTTATGCATCTGTTATGCTGGATTTATATAATACTGGGAGATTGTTGGATTAAATCTAAAATGGCTATGACTGTACCTCAAGAGTATCCGATCTGTTCATTTACCCTTCTTAAGTACTATTATAGCGTTTTTCCTCTGGTGAAATAAATAATGAAGCATAATCTAAACAAAAAACTATCCCTAGCTAAGCTGGTAGCGGTTACATTCTCATTAATACTTATAGGGTCTGTTTTCGCACTTCCCATGGATTTTTTACAACCATTATCACAAACTAGGAATATAGCTGTAAATTCCTTACGTACACTGTCTGAACCAGAAAATATTCAGGTTGAAGACGTAAGGTCTAATCTCGAAGACCCGATCATAGATCAATTAGATACAGGGTTTCTTCCTCTCCCGGAAGGCATACAAGAAGCCTCTTTTCCCAAACAACGAGTTCTTCCGCCTATTGCTGATCCGACAGGAAAGACCCCAGGGTATGACATTCCTCCAGACACGGACTATTTTGAACTCCTGGCGTCTCGGGATCACACCTCCCGTCACTGGTATAATACTACCAGTCAGACATATACCTACCAATCAGATTCCTTGGTCCATCAACCAGGCATTGTGGAAACAACCAACTGGGTGACCGAGGAGGAATACCCTCAACGCTTCATCCTCAAATTGACCAATGGTACTGTCTATTCCTTTTCTACGCCACTGGCAATGATGAATGGGATTGCAGATGTGGTGAATACATCGATTTGGGGAGTAGCCTTTGATTCCTTTCATGGCATGATGGGTTTTTATCTTAACTTTGCGGATACGACCTGGGGCCATGGCCAGTATTTATATTATCCACGCTTACAGAATTGCTCCTTACCGATGATCCCTCTCTATGCGATTTATCCTCATCTCTATGTCAAAGTAGGAACTTCTCTTTTCGATAAAATCCTGAATGATCGGTCGTTGTATTCTCTGCCCTCTCAGAACCCTCGTAATACCCTTCAGTTCTTCCAGATCAACGATACCTGGGGAATGAAGTTTTCCACCCCTGAGATCAACATCTTCGGCAGTACCTGGAATGTCGTCCATGGGTTCAAGTACAATCAGACCGATGGGCTTTTCCATATGATTAATGAGATCGAATGTCTTACTCACGACTTTGACGACATTGGTTTTGCCTATGAAGTCACCAGTACCCCCCAAACGGATGGGACTGCCTATCAACCCGCTCACTTTCTTTTCTCAAATGAGACCCATCAAGTCCTGAAATCAGTTGTTGATGTGTGGGATGCAGGAACTCTCTTGACTGATTTTTCCTCCGAAGTTGAACTTTTTTCCGAGAATGAACAAACCCACATCGGATTTACCTTTGAGGATATGGAACAAGCTGGCTTTACTCAGAAATACCTGAATCTTCACAACCAACAATTACCTGATGGAAATTTTCGAAAAACTCTACGCTTTGGGATGTATGGGTACGGAGTATATACCAAAGGTACACAGATCGAGATTGACCCTAGTCCTTGGACTAGTCAATATGAAACATGGGATCTATTTCGCCTCTATGGTGACACTTCTGGCTGGTATACTACCAATAATTACATGCGTGTGGGGCGGGATGATACTTATGAACCAGGTCAAGGCTGGCTTGATGTTTATTACGATTGTTTTTTTGCCTTCAATACTGGCCTTTTTTCCTATGTTGATTCTATTTGGAATGTCTCTCTCCGGTTGTATGCCTTTAACAATTATATGGAATCAGGGGAAGGGGTAAGTTCGGCACTCTATAACATTCATGGCAATTTCGATGATAATTCTGCGAAAGAATATAGTAAATCTTTTAGTGAGCTGAACAAATCCTCTCAATCTGCTGTTTTTACTGGAACAGGGACGGGTTGGCAAACTATGGATGCCGCCAAAACTGCGAATCAACTGAATAATTGGGCTGATTGGCGGCATAATAATGTCAGCTATCTTAGTTTCCGACTTTACGAGTATGGTACTGACGCCCGTACTACCGATACTGTTGATTTTCGTGAAAACTCCTATGCCAATTATGAACCCGAACTAGCTTTTGAGTATAATACTTCGACTCCAGTGATTTCTGGTATAATTCAGGATTCGAGTAATACTACCCTTTCTGGTGTACAATTGGATCTCTATGACGAGTACAATGCGTTCCTAGCTTCAGACACCACAGATGTAAATGGGAGCTATTCCCTAGAAATTACTGCTTCCAATTATCAATATCGCCTTTGGGCCTGGCATACAAGTTATGTAACGCAAAATATCGACTTTATACCAACCACGAATCAAACTTGTAATTTCACTCTCCAAGCCGAGACTGTGCCCTCTTGCAGTCCTTCGACAGGATATAACAACCCCACTGTATGTTCTGATGAGTATACTGGATGGGTTTCTGAAAGTAGTGTCTGTGACAAAGGTGGTTCTTACGCTATTGGGATTAATAGTACGGCATTTATTCGGTGCATGGATTTTACTTGGAATATTCAAAATGTTCCCATTCAAGGTGTCTACGTCTATCTTCACTGGAAATCCGTGGTTGATGATACGATTCGGCTAAAATTACTCTGGTTAGGAAGTAACTCAGGTTGGTTGACTCTTGATGCTCAGAGTTCTTGGGGATTAAGTAAAGTTAACTTTACAAGTTTCACCTCTTGGACCCCAGCCAAAATTAATAGTGAAGTTTTCCATATACAGGTAGATAAAGTTACCAATGGAACATCAGAACCTATTTTATTAGATTGGGTCAGTTCGTGGGTAGAATATACCGAAATTCGTGTAACAGAAATTGATTCTTACTATTCTGTGAAAGGAGGGGCAAATCAATCCTTCAAACTGAAATTTAAGAATTTTGGTACTCTGACGAGCGGAGGGGAAACAGTGGATGTGAAAGTGAAACTAGAGGCCCTTGATTATGATAATTATCATACTTGGGTATATAAAAATTTTTCATTCCCCATTGAATCTCTTGATCCAGGGGAAACTACCGAAAACTATAGCTATGCCTCTTTACCTCAAATTTTCCAAGGTTACACGGATCCAGGATGTACAACGTGGGATGGTTGGTTTGCCATGAATATTGGAGATTATAATATCACAGATGTATTTATCTCTACTGATACCTGGAATTCTACGTCTGGTACTACGAATGATGGATTTTATGTAAAATTTTGGCAAACACATAGAGTCTTTGTTGCAGCGATTCTGTGTGATGATATCACTCCCTCATTTGCTGAAAACTTATTTTCCGATCTTGAGACGAACGATAATTTTATTACTTTGAATGGAACCAAGATAAATGGTTCCTGGATTGGTACTTGGGAAAACACAACTTTTACTGATCAATTTTCAATAGATTTTGTCGTTATACCTTTTGAATCCTCCTATAACACTTCCCTCATCAGCACAGAGATGTGGAAGAATAGCACAAAGAAATTCACAAAATATGAAGCGAAAAACCAATTAGGGTTAACTAATAATTGGACTGATCATAGCGGGATATCAAATGATAATCAAGGGTTCGATTTAATCCTTTGTTTGATCAATACTTCAGATGTCGAGACTAATCCTTATGGAGATCTGAATCGGATTTTCATGAATTATGCAGGAGGATCAGGAACTTGGAATTCACGAACGCTACTTCATGAAGTAGGCCATGTTTATATGCCTGATAGATCGGATGATCATCTCACATATAATCCCATTGCTGTATATAACGCATCGGAAGATAAGTGGTATTATAACCTCACGTATCGCTGTGGGAATTACTCAGGTAGTCCCTATGGAGGGTATGGTACAGGATATATCATGTCGATGCATGTAAATGGCTTTGCGACTTGGTTTTTACATCCTGAAAATGAATCTGAGATTGCTCTATATGCGGATCTTTTTGATGGGCCTCCTGAATAACCCCCTCTCTCCTTTTTTTTTCGCAATATTTATATCTATGATGAAGTGTTGAGCTTTTGAAATCTATGAATACTTCAATGATAATTGATAAAATATTGAATATTCGATTACACACTTTCTTACTCTTCATTTCTACTGGTTTGATCCTATTCCTCCCCGTAACTTACATATCCCCATTAGAAGTTTCTTCTATTCCAAATATTACAATTTACACCTACTCAATTACCAATACGACTGTATCTCAGAGGTTATATGAAGATAGTGATGATGTTTCCTATCTGGGAAGAACTTGGAATATCTCCATTTCCCTTAACACTAATTCCACTACTAACATAAATTTTACCTTTGGAGCAACATATTATTCTAAATGGGAAGGACCAAAGTCTTTTACCCTTATTCCTGGAGCTACCATTCACGCAATTTATGTTCAACATTTTGTTACTGATGCTGTTGGTCACTGGTGGTTAGACTATTCTCTTAGTAATTCTTCTAAGCATGGTAGCGGAATATTTACGATTCAAATGACCAATCCAGGGTATTATGTTTATCATGGTTTAGGTGAGGTCTATGCTAGCAATATCACTGCCTGGTTAGAAACAGGTAGAAACTCTAAATCGACTTCTGATACCACACCCATCACCAACAGTTCGACCATGACCACAGACACAACTAAAACCACAACTACCGCTACTCCTGTGAGATTTATGACTATTGTCTTAGGTATAACGATTATCTTCGTGCGTCGAAGAAAAGGGAGGATATAAGTTCACTTGTGATTTCAACCATTGAGTAGATCACACAAGATTAGTTTATTATTATGTCCGATCTAAGAGAGTCAAAATATCTGATGAGCTTATTCTCCTTTGAATTATTGTCTCAGGTGCAAGTTTTGTACTAGACTCAGGCTAGAATGATGTGGTACCCCTGCTTTTCTCGTACAGGAGAAAGAAAACGGAAAAGGGTATGCTTTTCTTGATCATAAAGGGAGTTTTTTTGTTGACCCTGAGTACACCTACACCTGCCTTCTAGTCAACAGCTAGATTTCCTGCCCTTTTCCCTTCTTGCCATGATCAATAAATTTAAAGTCTGAGTATGCATAATTTTTTCATTCTCAGTAGGTGTAACTAGTAACTTTCATTCATCGAGAATGTCTGAATGCATTTTAGGAGGATCTTTAGTGATAAATCGAAAAGCAACCTATATTGTTGTCTTAAGTGATACTCTTGATTTTGGTTCCTCCTCTTGCGAGTTCAAGCCCAAACCCGTGCTTAAACCCCCTCCCAAGGAACCTCTTCAAGATTCTGAAAGAATCTGTGATGTGGAATATCGTAATACGTTTACTCGCTTACCTATCCGCTAGGGATTCTTTTTCTTTTTTCTTCCTTTTTTCTTCTCAATGCTGTACCTGGATCACACAGATGATACTCGACTGATCTATTTCTTCTATTGTAGCTGAAAGTTGTAAAGTGTCAGTTAACTTCTGAAATTCTTCTTTAGAAAACGTCGTTGCCGTAAACCCATCTTTACAGGTTATTACCCCATTTGTGGTCTTCTCAAAATCAATGTCGCCTACTAGTCCCTCTTGGCTCTGTTGGATAAACCATTGCAATCGTTCTTCCCAGATGTTGTCTGAATAGCTCGCTAGGATTATCTTGCCCCTGGGTTTCGTTACACCTAATGCTTGAGCAATAAGTAGCGTGGGATCGATTTTCATGGCCGAGATAGCATTCTGAATTCCCAAAACTACGTCAAAGGTTTTAGGTGGAAATTTTATGTTTCGTGCCGTCATAAAATGTAATTGGATATTGGACATCCCGTTCAGATAGTCCGTTGCATACTCTAGTGAGGCTTCTGAAATATCAATGCCAACTACTGTTTTTGCTTTTTCTGCTATTCTTTTCAGCACTCTTCCATACCCACATCCGAGTTCTAGGACGGTGTCCGTTGAATGTATATGGGTTAGCACATATTCTATTTCTGCATTCAAGTATTGTTGAATTCTAACAGGCGCGGTTTCGTATGCGCGTTTGAGTTTTCGAGCAAACAATGTTTTTGAGTAATACTGGTTTTTTTCCAGCTTTTTTGGGGGAATGGTTCATTCTCTCCATGTGAAGAGGGGTTCCATTCCTGGGCAGGCAGTATTGCGATTGAATGAGCAGGTGTCACACAGCGCATCCCATTCTTTGGTTCCACTCTTAATGCGTTTGTAACTGATGATTCCATAGAATACAATTCCAATAAGCACTTGTATTACTTGGATTTCGAACGAAGGAGCTTTGATAATTGAATATATCCCCACGGCGATGCCTACACCTAATGATCCCCGAAAACTTATTCTTAATTTTCGATTAGAGGAATCAAAAGCAGAGATGTGAGTTAATCTTAACATTGTCGGTAAATATAAAATGATTGCCAGAATAATTAGTTCTCCCCATTCTAAAGGATGTAATATCCCAAGAAGTATTATTATCGTTCCGAGAATAAATCCACTATATAATCCTGTACACCCTAAGCAAAGGCTCCATCCTTTGACTCTGAGTAGATGTTCTCGATATTGCCAACAAACGGGGTGATGAGCTAATGAGTAGCGGACAAACCCCTTAACTTTTTCGGTTTTTGAGCTACTCATAACCCTCAAACAGGATAGAAATAGACCTTAGTACTGTGTTTTATATTCGTCTTGCGGGTGTTCAGCTAGCATATAATATATTAAAGCTGCTACGGGACTTAAACAACAGCAAAGTAATAGGCAGATTCCACCATCATACTGGTGACGTGTTGAGACGTACACTTGTTGTGGAGCACCTGGTCTTCCTGCATCGGCGCCACCTTGTGTAGCACCACAATTTGGACAAAATTTTGCTCCCCCTGTTTCCGATCCACAATTTGGACAAAATGCCATTGATTTTCCATTCCTATTAGTTTTATTCAAGCAATTGAAACTTCTGCTGATTGTTATCTTCAGGATTTAAGAAAGTTTGTGTGAAGGAATAAGTTTGATGAGTTTCACAACTTCATTTTGATAAAGGTCACCAAATGCGTTGCATTCGATTAGTACTGATCATTAGTGTTGTACTTTCTGACATGATCTCACTAGAAATATTTTCTTAATGTTCTGTTAACATGTAATATATCACAGCTGCAACGGGGCTCAAACAGCAACAGAGGAGTAGACAGATTGTATCATCATATTGGTGACGTGTTGAGACGTACACCTGTTGTGGAGCACCTGGTCTTCCTGTATATGCACCACCTTGTGAAGCACCACAATTTGGGCAAAATTTTGCTCCCCCTACTTCAGTTCCACAATTTGGACAGTAAGTCATTGTTTTTCCTTTCCCTGATCTTCGTTCATATTATTAAAACTTCTGCTGATTCTTGTCTTTATGCTTTAAGAAAGTTTGGATGAGGGAATGCTTCCAAGCAGACTTTCTCTTAATAATTTACAGTGTGTCTGTTTAGTTACCTATAATAACTTCTTAGGGAATACGAGTCACAGTATGAGTGTCAACCAGAAATTTATTGTTTTCCTGTTAATCCTCGGAATTACCTTTGGTGGCTTATGGATATCGGGAATAAGCAACCATGATGATGTTTTATTCGTAAGCGACTTTTCTGATAATCTTCCTTATGGTATTCGGATGATTGGTGCGGATAAAGCATGGTACATAACTTCTGGCTCTCCTGAAGTAGTAGTAGCGGTCCTAGATACAGGTCTCAATACTTCTCATACCGATTTACAAGACATTCTCTGGACTAATGAAGAAGAAATTCCCGATAATGATATTGATGATGATTTAAATGGTTATATTGATGATACAAATGGGTGGGATTTTGTTCATCAAAACAATGACCCGTTCAGCCTTCTAGATACCCCCAGCGCCTCTCTAAGAAATCATGGCACTCATGTTACAGGCACCATTGTTGCTCAGATGAATGATTATGGTCTGGTGGGTGTAGCCCCTGATGTGTCAATTATGCCTCTTCGTGTTGTAAATGAGAATGATCGTAATATGGACATTATTGTTGCTGAGGCTATTGAATATGCGACCGCTAATGGTGCTGAAATTATTTCTATGAGTATAAGCATAAGCGCCGAATATGGAGAAATCACTAATTCCACTTCCTATCAACTAGTTGAAAACGCACTGGCCCAAGCTTACGCACAAAATGTATTAATTGTTGCTGCCGCGGGAAATAGTAATGGAGCTGAACCTGTTCAGCCAGCGAATGATAGTCACGTCATCGCAGTAGGTGCTATTACCTCTGATAAGGATTTAGCGACATTTTCCAATCATGGAGCGGAAGTTGTCGCTCCTGGCAAAGATGTAAATTCTACCATCCCGAATGAAGGTTTTGGTTCGAGCAGTGGGACATCCATGGCAACCCCTCATGTTTCAGGTGCACTTGCTCTGTTAAAAAGTTATAATCAAAGCGCTACAAATGATGAACGTCGAGATCTCCTACAGGTTTCTGCGGTAGATCTCGGTGTTCTGGGTTATGATGGAGATTTCGGTTATGGTTTAATTAACGTAACGAAAGCAATGGAGCTTCTTTCGGGACAGACCATTACTATTCCTGTAACAACATCTACAGGATCATCAGAAATACCTACGTCGTTAACTTCCTCTTCAACTACCTCAACCACCACTTTAACAACTTTACCTGATTCCTCAATGGATGATACGTCTGAAACGACTACGACTCAATCATCTACGAATTTTCTCTCACTATCTGGGTCATTGATTACGATTTTTCTGACTGTAAAAATTTCAAGACGTAAATAGTCTCTCTTTCCGATTTAAACAAAGGAGACATTCTTAAAAGCGATTTGTCTAGGAACTGGTTCCCACAGTGAAAGTGGTATGGAACGAGTTACATCTAATGTCCCATCAGCTTGCATTTGTTCGATTCCTGTAAACGCTGACTGAAATTTGGCTAGCATTCCTTTTGCTACATAAGTAAATTTTTTCGATATAAAATAAATTTGAGTTACCAACGGATGATCTCTATAGTTAATTTCTTTTGCCTTTTCTATGTATTTATCGATATCAGGTAAGTCGATTACTGAATCTGAACAGAAAGCCCATATTTTTCTACCCTGCGAATTAGTAATTTGAATGTCGCTCTTTAATGTTGGATCTGCTATCTGAATACTCTTTATATCAGGAATCACGGAAGGCGCGAATACTGCAAAGCGGATCTCCAATGCTTTTGGCACATCTTCAAAGTTAAAAAGGGCTGAATATAGATAATCAAGAATCTTATGATTTTTTTGTCCAAGACGATCGAGTAGCTCTTTTTTCGACTTTATCTTTCCTAATTTTTCCACATTCGATATGTTTTGATCTTGAGCTACCTCGAGGATTAATTTATGATTTAGATTCGTAATATCGTTTAGTTCACTAACCTTAGAATGGTGATAAGCTGACAATATCGTAGTTCCTCTCCCTCTTTTTAATCCAAATCCTGATTTTTGCTTTTTTTCCTCTTTTCCACCGATTAAACGATGATACATTTCTTCCGAAGCAGCCTGATTTTTTCCAGGAATACCCTTCATTTGGATGATACTCTTGTCAACTTCCTCTTTGATGACAATTGTATTGTCGAATGGACAGTAATACTCAGATCCTATTCGAGCAAGGCCGGTTTCGCATAAATAAACTCGTTTACAGCTTGGACAGAATAGAACTAAATCGTTAACGTCCAAATCTTGTCTACGCCCTTTTTCATGATAACATCGTTCGCATTTTGCATCGCAGGAAATTTTCATGTGAGAATCCTCAAGAGGTCTAGTAATCGAAATCAAGAACCGAATAAAAATTCATGCATTCCACTGATAAAGGGAATTAACTAAGTTCAAGTGAGATAGTTCTCCATTTGTCATGATACCCATTATCCCCTCTTCTACAAATATCTCCTCCAAGATTTTCTCTGCCGTGAATCCTTTTTGTTTATAACCTTGAACCTGTTTATGTAAGCCTTCGATCTCATCTAATCTGGCTTTAATATATCCCTGCCCTTGAAACACCCCTTTTCCTGAAACAAAGACCTTAAGATTGTCCATTCCTTCCGTGAAATCATAGATTTTCCGTATTGAACGGTAGATTTGAGCAATATCCTCCTGAATATTGCAGGTATGCCCAAATAGCACCTGATATTTCGGTAATATCGCATCAGCTACAAATGCCCATTCTTCTGAGCATTCTATGAATGCAATTTGATCTGGGGCATGTCCAGGTGTTGAAACTACTGTTAACTCATATTTTCCAGTGTGTGAGGAGATAAGTTTAGGTACAGGAAGAGCTTCGACAGAATGTAATTCCGCACCCCAATACAATTCACGGTATTCAGGATACGTATAGTTACTGGCATTTTTTAATAACAGAAGAGCTTGTGGACTTGAATAAAGAGGAATCTGAAATTCTTCTGCTAAGATATGGGTCCCTCCTATATGATCTTCATGCGTATGGGTGATGAGGCCTTTACTTATTGGATTTTTTACTTGTTGATTTTTAATAAAATTTAAAAACTCCATTTGCCCTTTGGGTGCCCCTGTATCAATCAATAAATCATCAAGCAGATAACATGAAGTGAAAAATGGTTTTGGTATCAATTCATCTTCTGCCGCCCAACACCATTCTAATAAATCTTGATGGTGGATTACTTCTCTCGTTACCATTGATCGATGATCCTGATTGCTGATTTTTTGGGAGATCCCTTACCACTACAAGAGATCCTAAATATATGGTTAATTAATTTTTATCTGTGTCCCGATTAAAGAAATTTCTGAGAAGAAATAAAGAAGATAATTCTACAGAAGAGGGTTCAGAAGAGGAAGAAGAGAAACCGATTACCCCCTCACGAGGACTAAAACGAATAATATCAACCTTTTCATTATATTATCCCCTAGGGGTTTATCAACGGGCATTAGACTGGTCATTTGATGATAAACACTTGGATTCAGAAGGAAATCCATCTAAGAAGATACTGCTGGAAGAAAAACCCTTTAAATCTAGATTCCGTTATATACTAATCCGGACAATTATTCAAAGCGTTAGTCTGTCTATTGTGTTTACAGCCCCCATCTCTTTACCCTGGATATTCAACATCGTTATACCTTTTTCTATTGATCTTTTTCCATTCGGTATTGCTGATTTTATAAGATCGATCATCAGTATAATTCTTAATTTTCTATCTCCCTTCGAATTTGTCTTTAATATAATCCCAGTCCTGTCCAATCTGACTGCCACGTATAATCCAATGTATTTTTATGGATCAACTATCTTCTTGTTAAACGCACTCGGATTGACAGATGTAGATTTTAATACAATAATCGATGGCTCGAATTTTGAAGGGAATTCCATGAGTGAATTTCTTGCAGCGTCGTATCTTACTAAGTTTGCCGAGATTACAGAGATAATAACTCCTCTTTTAGTTCTTATATCTAGCGCAATGGCATTCTTTCTTGTATTCCGACGAGCACGATCAGTGATCTTTGAAATTCAAGGTGAAAAAGAAGAAACCAAGAATATTAAGAAATTTCAGAGAACATTACTCGGTTATCATCTTGATCAGGGATATATGGAAATTGACTATTCGAAAGATCGTGTTTCCGACTCGAAAAATCTACAGAGGATTGGATGGCTGAGTAAGTGGGGCCCTCTCTTTGCATTTGTGATCCCAATTGGCCTCGCCTTGGTTTATATATTATAAGAAACGAATTAAAAATTGTTGAAAATACTCAACTCTTGTTTATTTATTCGGATTTATAATGGCCTTCATCACACGTAAGTTTTCAACGTCATCTAGGGCATCTGCAATTTGGTTTAGTGAATATTCATCCGAAATGATATTTAGGAACGGATAGGAATCCGCATATTGTTCAACCAATTTAACTGCCAAATAAAAATGGCTTAAATCACTTCCCCAAGAACCTTTAATGGTGACATGCTTTTTATTGATATCTAAATGAGGATTTAGTTGTACATCCCCTGCATTGGTATATTGACCTACTATGGTATATGTACCTCCATCTCTGGTCATGGTGAGTCCTTCTTTAACGGCGGAAGGAACACCCGTTGCTTCAATCGTCACATCTGCTCCTTTTTGAGAAGTCAGTTCTAATACCTTTTCAACTCGAACCGTTGGATTATACTCATCTATATTAATAATTTGATCGATTCCAAATTCTTTTGCAATGTCAAGTCTGTGTGCAGGTGCACCTAACATAATTACTTGAAAAGCACCACTTAATTTGGCACAAAAGGCAGCCATTAGGCCGACAGGTCCAGATCCTTGGATTGCAACCGTATCACCTAATTTGATGGAGGATCGTTGAATTGCATGAATTGCGGTAGGCAAACCACAACCTGCCCCAATAAAGCTCTTGAGGTATTTAGCGTCCGAAAATTTGATAATTTTCACACCTGGTTTAAGATAAATATATTGAGACCATCCACCTAAGAGTCCGTCTTCAGCTGAATAGGTGATTCCATAGACTTTCCGTTGTGGACATCTAGTACTTGTTTTAGCAACCAAGCAGTACCAACAGTCGTTGCAAGTCTCATGGACATCCAGAAAGGTAATTGGATCACCAATCGCTAAGGCGTTCCCATCAATATCAGATACTTCTCCATTGATTTTTTCAATGGTTCCTGTTGAAACATGTCCAGGTATGATTGGATACGGTACCCCAGCAAGCTGACCCTTACGTAGATGAACGTCAGTTCCACAAACTTCAGAAAAGCTTGTTTTTAAAAGTACTGCACCTTTTTCTAATTCAGGAAGCTCTCTCTCAACGAGATTTACTTCCCCGTCTTTGTTCATATTGACTGTTTGTACCATTTCGTCCACTTCGTAATTAATCTCTACTTCATATATTCAATAAGGAGTTTTTCGCTGAACAAGGTGTATTCCCTGTGAAATTTGAAATGAGCGTTTCTTTACTCCCGTAAGAGTTTATCCCCTAACATGAAAGATTTGTGTCAATGTATGTTAATTAGTAACAGCATACTGAAAAATAAGGTCTGTCTAATCATTGGAGCCATATTTGGCTTTGGAAAAGTGGCCGTACTAGGATTGGTAGAAATGGAAGCTACCTCTCTCTATTTACTTAGATTGATATAGCAGCTATTTTTATACCTGAGTCAATAGTTCCATATTGCATATTGATACTTGCATCAAAAATTATTCAAAAATAGATTATTTCGCCCCTCTAATTAGTTTACACATTGGTGAATCTTCTGGCAAATAGAAATTCAAATTCTTCTAGAGAGACTCTCTCAGAAGGAATTATCTTCTCTGCTTTTGAAGATCAAGGCCCTACAAACATCTACAACTCTTCTCCCTTAAATGAGGAAGAAGCCTTTGGTATGACTATCAAAACATTGACAGCAATCGGATCTGACTCCCCATTTCAACCCGGTGAAATTCGATGTTACGGCCCAATGCCCACACCTAAAGATCCGTATCTTTCTTTAGGTTTTATCTTCTTTCTGAAAGCAAAATCTTCTCAAGACCCACGAATTCAAAGACATGGGCGAATGATCGTACTTTGGGTCATCACAAGTTCTGCAACGACTATAAAATATATTGGTTTGATCAAAAACATGATAAGACGATCCTTACAACAATATCATGTCCGTCTTGATGAGGATCTGAAAAAAAGGGATGTTTTCACAAAAATTGATGAAAAGATCCGTCTGATTGAAACTGGCGTTAGTCTATTTTATGTTTCAAGAGCTGGAAGTATCGACCCCATTATTGATCCTGCCCTAATAGCTCCTGATACCACATGTATTCTTTTAGATGATGCCAATAGACAGATTAAAGCTCTTTTTCGATCACAAGTCTCTCCTGGAAAGAAAAATGAGTTACTTCGTCAAATTAATGACTTTAAATCTAAAATTCCTCAGGGGTCTCTTTACAAAGTTGAAATAATAACTGATGATGTTGCAGTTCAGCAATTATCTTCCAAATATGGGTTATCAAGGCCTGATGAGATGGGTTTTCGCTTTCAACTCCATCTAGCCGATATTGTTACCTTTGAAGAACTTGATGCTTTTTTCGAATTTCATTTCAATCCTAAAAGACATGATCTTATTTCTCGGGTTCTCGGAGCAATATACAATAAAGAAAAGTTAAATTTATTTGATGTAGCTGTTCAAACTGGGGTTTCTGTGGAATTTTTGGAAGAATTCATACAAAGCGCGATCACTGCTAATTTGATCAAAACTGCTAAAATCGAGCATGGATTTCTTGTATGCGATTAAAATTACGAACTATTAATCTCCCATGACTAATTTTGTCAGACAACTATTTGGAAAATAATTCTGGACAGGATGAGTCACACATCCGCTATCCGGCAGGAAAGCAACACGAGTATATTTGCTTTCGATTAGGACTACTTGAATAGATCTACTTGCGATACTCCAAACACCAATGAGATTCACCAATTTGGGCCATTCTTCTCTTGCCTTTGACGGGTAATTCGTCTAACGTAGTTACAAGGGAAGCTGGCCAAAAATATTAGTTAAATTTTTTTTTCATCACCTCGGAGTTGAAGAAATAAGAATGTGAGGCCTTTTAAGATCGTGACTGAGAGAGGTCACCGAATACGAGAGCTCTAGTTTGGTCGGACAAAAATGATCATGTTATTAATATGCAATAAATTGACTAGAGAAGCTTTTTTATAACTTCTGCAATTTTTTCGAGTTTTACCGCTGTAAATTGGGCTGAACCTGTTTTTATAGCGATTCCTATGAACATCAGATCTTTTTTAAGTTTTTGAAAGACGACAAGATTATTATTTATCTCCATAGTAATTTTCAATGATTTTAATGGTCTGAAATCACTCTTCAATTTCTCATGATTTGCTAAGGCCATATTTGCAGGTTCAAGGAAATCAGAATAATTTCCTTCCTGGAATAATGGGACCCCTTCTTCATTGCATATTATAATACCTAATAAGTCTTCATCTTCAGTTAGAAAATCTTGAATGGCTTCAGAAACTGTTAATGCTTTCGTAGTTTTGAGTATTAATGTTTGGAGCATTTCCCCTACAGTGTGATAGACTGATCGATCAAATATTGATGTTGTTCGATATTGAATGTCGAGCGGACCTTCAATTTCAAAATACTTTTTCATTGTATGATAAGTTTCCTCCTGTTGAGCAGACGATACTAAGTCTCGTTTATGGAAAAGACAAAACGCTGTTCCGTCAGGAGAAAATTCCTGTAATCTTGAAATTCCATGATTAAAGTAGAATTTACTGGTAGAAACTTGCTCAAAATCACTCATATCGACTACCCAGACAAAGATAGCGACATTACTAAAGATGAATTCTGCTTGTTCTCCCATGAATGCAGAGATGAAATTTTCTTGGCCACCACAATCAAAAATCTGGAAGGAACTATCAATAAAATTCTTAGTAGAGCGAGTGTAATTGATAGTAGCATTATAATCTGTTACTTCTTCAGGATTTTTACCTTCAAATACCACAGATCGTATACTACTTTTTCCACTGGCACCCAAGCCCATAAATAAGACTTTTCGGGACGTTTGAGAGCTTAACACGAGAATCCTTCTTTCTATTTTTGTGATTTCACTTAATACATACCTTATTTATCCTATATCTCATTAACTAGATAATTCCTTCCTTTCGAAATATACTCTAGTATGGATTACTCAATATCAATAGTATTTCCACCAGTTATAATAATTCAATTTATTTTTTATACTTAAATATATGATGGATATAAAGCTAGATGCAAAAGATGAGATACGGCAACGAATCTTCAATCTTCGACGCTTCGTTTCAACCGTTGTACTTGCGTACCAAGAGATTTAAGGATGGAGTCCTCAGTCATGGAACTGCCTGAGGTAAGGAAAATATTACACTGAATAACTTACTGCATGAAAGTACATTCTCCATACTCAATCATTTCCAGATCGAAATCCAAGCTAGGGTCCATGCGATTCACAAATTAATGGATCTAAAGCCAGATGCAAAAGATGAAATACGCCAACGAATCTTTCATCTTCGCCGCTTTGTTTCATCCATTGTCCTAGCGTACCAAGAGATCTATGGTATGGAACCTCCAGTTATGGAAATGCCCGAGATCCTAGGATTCGATGGATAGCTAGAACAATTAGAGGATAAGAAATCCTCTCCCTCTATTTTTTTGGTAAGACTAGTTTTTTCAGTCCTGGTTGGTAAGGGATTACTTCACCATCACAAAAGATACAGAACGGACCATATGGATGAAGAGCATTCTTTTGTGATTCTTGAGCGGATTTAATTAATTTTGTCCTAAACGCTTTTTCATTATTATCTGCGAATATCTCAACATCCTCGATAACTGCAGGGATGTAGGGACATTGATGGGTATAAAGAAGGGTCACACCTTCACCATGTCCTTGGATAGTATTGTCAGAAATCGGGATAAAGAAGGGAATTTCTGCAGATTCGCTGAAAATCTTAGCATAAAGAGAAAAATTTTCTCCATAATCGTCTACTCTCTTAAATCCAAGTTTCTCATAGATCTTCTTTCGAGGTAACCAACCTCCCTTTTTAGCTGTGATTCCGACTACTCCATTCATTTTTTGTTGTTTAGCGTCATTAATCGCATGCTGGATGAGTTCAGAGGCATATCCTTTTCCCTTATGACGTCCAACTACCCATAAACAGTGAATGACCGTACAATTATCAGCATTAACTCCTCGCCAATTAAATTTACTTGGGATATATTCAATAAATCCACGATAAGAATATTTATTCTGCTCTTTAACCTTAAGAATCTTATATTTCAGTCCTTCAGAAAACCTATCCTTGATCCATTCAATTTTATTGAGATACCCTTCTCCTTTTTTCTGAGATTGTTTACAGAATAACCCAATTTGCTCTAAATTACTAGGATTAACATCGATAATTTCGTATATCATTTGATGATCACTTATCCCATAGGAAGTTTCAAGATTCTTCATCAAAAAAGTTTTGCTCTGCCCACCATGCAGCTCCATCCTCTTGCCACATGGGCCAATCCTTTAACCAAGGACCAATATGACAATCCCTGATCCTATCAGAAATAGGAAAGTAAGCTTTAAGATCCAAAACTGGTGTTTTATCCATTGCATCTAGGTCTTCTACCTGAACTACTCCAGTTTTAATCTCGACCGATAAGATTTTCGTTACAGTAATTCCAATGGGATTCGGGCGATATTCGGCTCGTGTAGCAAACACACCAGTTTCTGGAGGGTCTTCACCATACGGAGGAACTATGCTCCACGAAGAAAGATTCCTCATCTCTTCAGTGTCATTTTTATGTGCCCACCAAATGACAAAGACATGACTGAATTTATCTAATTCTTTTAAGCCCTCACGAAACGGTTCTTCAATGTTTACGAAGTAGTCAGCGCTAAATGGATCTTCCCCTTCAACATGGATGTAGCCAATTGGTCTTAGTTTAAAATTCTTTTTCAACATCAGGTATTCACCAACAAGATTATTTTGTCCACATCTTATATTGATTCCGATTTTGGTAGCACTCTTTCCTACTTTAATAGGAAAGTATTAATAATCTCTAAGTATACAGATTGATTGAGAGACTAGGAGCTGAAGTGATTGCTTGAACCTCAAATAATAAAGGATAAGCAGATAAAGCTGCTAGGATGTGTTTTCTTTGGGAATCCATTCCATGAAGCGAAGGAGTGGAGCTATAAAAATGAAATTGGAAATTTATGGATTCGCTTTATGAAATTATCAAAGAAATATGCAAATTTTTTAGAAAAATTGTCATCTAGTTCTACTCTTGGCTATGAGCTGCACTTAGAACCTGCGGATTATCATAAAACTAACCGTTACTATGTAATGGTAGGATTAGAAATCAGAGATTCGGAAGAAGTCCCACTAGAATTCTTCACAAAGAGCCTACCTCGAACAGATTATATTGAATTTACAACTCAAATGGAGAAAAAAAGAGAGCAGGGGGCTTACGTTTATCAAGAATGGATGCCACAAAAGGGGATTGCACAACGTTACCCCTTTATACTACAGAGATACGATCCTAATCGCTATCGGGGATTAGAAGATCCATCCTCCGAAATTGATTGGTTAATACCAATTCAAAGGAATAATCCAAGGAGGGCTAACTTTGAGTAGAATTCCAATTGCTGACCTACTTTCAAACTATGAAAATCAATTTGAAGAAATAAAATCAGTCTTAGGAGCTTTATCACATGATAAACGACTTCAGATAATGCTAAGTCTTCTTACAGGGGAAAAATCCTTTCGTGAATTGAAGAAAGAAATAAAACTTGAAAAAACTGCTCTGGCAAGTCATTTGACTCAAATGATATCAGTTCAGTTGATTTTAAAACCTGCATATAATACTTATAGTCTTCACGCGGACGGTGAACGATTTTTGAGAGTTATTGAACAAGCTTTTCGACAATCCGACTTAAGAATAAAAAAAGATAAGGAAAAAATGGAAACTAGGCAGTTTTCCGAAAAGTTTGCAGGACAGTTTTTCGGATACGATGAATCCTCTCAATAACATTCGAGTACTTTTACCACTTGTGATTGTATCTAGCCCTATATTTTCTGATTTGATCGCTTCCCTCATCGGTTATAAGATATCTTTCTCGACTATGTGCGATTAATTTCTTATGTTCAAGTGTCACAAGAGCTTGTTTGATGTCATCTTCATTGTGACGAAATTTTACCATATAGGGTTCACCCTGACTTTCTTTAATAATAATAGGTTGGAAATCATATAAGAATTTCTTTGCTATCACATCAAAAGTGCGAAGGTCTTGGTAAATCTGGTATAATACCCATTTTTCGAGCATTCGGTACTGGAATCGATTGTAGCTTTTCCATATTCCAAGTTGGTACTTGCCAAAATCGATGTTCTCACCCTGGTTATAACTTCGTAAATCGGAGAAGATTTCCCACGCTCCTCGTAATACTAAAATCCCTATAAAACAGCCTACAATCCCATCTACAAGGTATATTTGCAGTTCACTAGCAGCAATTGCTAATAATACTAGTAATGCGTTTAGAACATGATTTCTACTATCTTCTGATTGGGCTAAGATGGTTAAACTTCGATTGATATATCCGCTGTATTTCTGATAAATATACAAAGAGAAACACACAATTATTGAGATGATAGCAACAAGAACGCCAAAATCCCCTTCATTAATCGGGGTAGGATTAATAAGCCTTGTTACACTGGAGATGAGGATCCCCAATCCTGAGAATGCCATAAGAATAATCAAGAGATAAGTTGCCTCGGTTTCTCTTTTAATACTCATGGCAATCGTCACAACAATGGAAGATATCCCATCAATTGCGGAATCAACTCCATCTCCTAATAATCCAACACTCCCCGTAAGCACGAATCCAATTAATTTTAAACTGCCTAGGATAAGATGAATAACTAGTGAAAGGAGAGGAGAAATTGCTGGTTGGGTTAAAGCTTTTATAGATGAAAAGAATCTAATCATTCCTCGTGCTTCTTTATCTGCTTTTGCGATAGCTTTCTCTGTCAAGTAGTAGAGATTTTTTTGTTTCCTCGCCAATCCCTCCATTTGGAGGAAACTGACCCCATGGTAATTAATCCATAGATGTGTTGAATCTGGATTTTCACGGAAGAACATTGGTGCTCCAAATAACATAGCAAGTCTACTATCTAAATTCAATATTTCTTCATAAGTCTGAGGCTGACCATTTAGGAGAATTAGGATATGATGAATGAAATGTCCAAGATTACTTCGACGTGCTTCAGATAATATGTTAATCCCATAAACTATTACGATAACTCCTGAAACATAAATTAGATTTACGTTCATGCTAATAATACTAATGACGATAAACAAAGGAGAAAATATAGTGTTTCGATGATTAAGTGCAAGTACTCTTACATCTAAATTTTCATTTAGATAGCCTGAACTATATATCGCAAGAAATGACAATAAAGCACTTATTATGTTTATAATTATTATAACTCCTATACTCGAAACATAGAGAGATGTAATTCCTTTATTTAATATAGTTAGACCAAAAATAATGATCCCCAATCCAACTAAAGATATTGAAATCTGAATAATTTTCATTAATTGTTTCCTGATGGGATTTCTTGAAGCTGTAAGTATCTGATAGAAATTTAAACCCATTATTATAAGGTAAATTGCGTTTATAACGAATAATGGGTTTTCAGAGATAGAAAAGCCATAGATATTATTAACAAAAAGAATAGCTATACTAATAACCGATATTACATAGGCAATTGAAGGTTTAATGAGGTTTTTGACTACATTACTAATTTTTTGATCTCTTTTTTCGGTTCTAACAAGAATTTCCTTGCCTTTTGGTGTGAGAAGGTATTTTGTATTTTCAACAAGATCAATATGCTTTCTTTTTCTTTGTTGTTTGAGTCTTCTTTGTAAATACTCTGATTTACGTTCTCTTGATCTTTTTTGCCACCAATGAATATTAAATTCAGTATCAACCCTAGCTATAAGGTTTTCAATATCCTGTGGTGTATCATCCACAAGACGTAGCAGTAATTTCTCCAAATTATGAGAGCTGAAGATTAAAGATGATTTTACCATTAATCTCACCTTAGTATTAGCAGAAATTGGATTGTTCTAGCTTTAAGTGATTTTTCGTTAGATAAAGTAATTTTAAAGTTGTATTATTGAATGTATGGGATTTGGTAATATTTTCTAGCTTATAAATGACTTTATTTAGGAAATTAATGAGGCTTGTAACTTGTTCATCTGAGAATTTGGAAATTCTGATCTCAGGATTTATGTTCACGCGTGCAAACATTTAAAGAAAATCATAAATAGTGACTTAAATTGTTGTATCATTAGGTGATTTAAATGAAATTTTTCCCTGAGTTAAAATTGGCACTTGGTGATGGTTGGATATTCTTAATTCTTTTTTTTATCCTTCAGTTTATTAATTTAAAATTTAATTCAAAACAAATGAGAGAGAAACTCTTTGATAGGTCTAATTTTAACCGTAAACAATGGATTTTAACATTTATTGGGAAGATATTCGGAATTCCTGCAATGATTTTAATATTCTTTACTCCTATAGCTTTTCAGAACATCGAATTCCTACTTGGTATTGGTATATACTTCATTGGAATGGTTGGATTAAGAATTTCTGTATTAAATTTTACTTCCACTCCTCTGGATCAACCTGTGACGAAAGGCCTGTATAAATATTCAAGAAATCCCCAAGAAACCATGCTTATAGTTATTTTCATCGGAATGGCATTAATTGTAGGATCGGGAGTAGTTTTACTCCTGATAATCGTTTCAAAAACGTTTAGTCATTACAATTTGATAGCTCAGGAGGAAGCATGTATTAAACAATACGGGGAAAGCTATCAAGACTATTTGAAGCAAGTACCGAGGTATTTTCTTTTTTTTTAATGGATATTATTGAACCGTTTCAATATCCTACATATTGCCAAGCAAATCCAGAGCTGTATCTCTCGAGCTTTTGTATTATACTTTACTTGGTGTTTTTTAGAGTAAGATAGCTCCCAGAGACCATTCTCTTGCTGATTACTCATTAGCCAATCTAATGCATTTCTGATATCCTTATCATCAGAAGGAATACCAATTAAGGAGATAGAGTCCAATGCTGACACCAAATGGTTCCACCAAAAAGGAAACTGAAATCGGACCCAATACCCCGCATCTTGGTATGAAGTATAATGTGGATCTTTTTGAAAGAACTTAGATTTTAACAATTCTGCAGCATGTTTAGCTGCATCTGATTTCCGATAATCAGGATGGGCAGCAAAAGCTCGAATGATCATACCTGTCCAATTGTGAGAGGAAGGACTGGAAAAATTTTGGTAGGGAATAGTTTCTACATTTTGAGATGTTAACCGTGTTACTTCCTTCCATGAAAAATCTACTGCCATTAATGCCCCAGCTAACCATCCCCCATCTGTTTGGCGGACTGATAATAGCCATTGAAATCCTTTTTCAATACGAGGATCGGCAACATATCCACCTTTTATGAGGAGTGACATTAACGCTCCTGTATAGTATGCAGCATATTGATTACCTAATATCCCCCGTATGTCCCCTTCTTGAGTTTGACAGGAAAATATGAACTCTGCTGCTTTTTGAATAGAGGTGTCAGTGTTATTCATTTCATATTGATCAATCAAGTATCGAAATTGCTTCCATGTCTCAGTTAGGTCATAATTAATTGCTGGAAATTTGGTACGATTTTTTGATGTCGATTTCCAAGACCCATTTGCCTGCTGTTTTTTTAAAATCTTTTGAACTGTGGGTAGCTGCCAAATACTGTGAATATCAGGAACTTCCTCCTCTAATAAATCTCGTCGAGTAAAATATTCTATAGCAGGAGTATTAGAATTCAATAGTGACGGTATAGGATCAAACTTGAGCGTTTTTCTCCATATATTCATGTTCTATTTATTATCCAAAGTTGAAAAAATACTCTCCTAAGGAACTATTGTGAGTACGCTAACCTGACACATAGACAAGTGAAGAATAGATTATACTAAAGACCACCTTATCTATTCGTTTTTAAAATGTTCTATCATTAATTGATTAAATCGGTCAGGTTCATCTTGATGAACCCAATGCGATGCATCCTCGAACGTGATTAATTTACCGTCCTCACAGACTTCCACACTGAGCTGAGCCATTTCGTAACTTAAGTAATGATCCCGTTTTCCCCAAAGGATAAGGGTAGGAATATGTATCTTAGGTGTATGATCAGATCGTGCAGATGATCTCAAACTCATTGCCCTATACCAGTTAATCATGCTGGTCATAGCATTTTCTTGAGCCCAAGCATCACGATATTGGTTCCGTTCTTCCTCTGATAACCCTTTAGCCATTGCAGACATTAACATCTTCCAATTTTTTCTACGTGCATACCATTCAGGAAATTTGGGAATTTTAAAGAAAAAGGCATACCAACTTTTCCGCATTTGTGCAAAGTTCTTCCGAATAAATTGTTGCATCACAATGGGATGTGGAACATTAGCAATTACAAGTTTTTTTAGGCGTTCTGGCGATGACATGGTAATCATCCAGCTTACCATGGCACCAAAGTCATGTCCAGCTAGGTGGAATTGATCCAAACCTAGAGAATCAGCTAAACCTAGAATGTCTTGACTTAAAATATTCAAATGATACTTTGTTTTTCCCTTTGGTTTATCACTTAAATTATAACCCCGTTGATCTGGAACTATGACATGAAACCCCTCTGAGACCAAAGCGTGAATTTGAGATTGCCATCCAAACCAGGCGTCTGGAAAGCCATGTAAGAGAATGACGGGTGTTCCATTTTTCGGTCCAGCAATTGCTGTATGCAACTTAATCCCATTCGTTGGTACATAATCAAAAGTAATTTTCATAAAATATTCACATCAAGTCAGAAATCTGATCTAGGTCAATAAATTTTGTTTTCTCTATTTCTGTATTCCAATATATGGAATTTATTAGTCAAGTTAATGTTTTTATCTATGAAATCCAGAGAAGAGCTACTATGTTAAATGGTCTAGATCATTATATTGCTTGCTATGGACGAGTAAATTGAATATCTAATCGAATAGAAGTGTAAATACTATTCAGATTTAGGAAAATTTCATTCAAATGGTTCTTGATAATTTTCTCATCTATAGCATAGGGACACCAGGCAAAGTAAAGGGCATTCTTAGTTGTTGGTGATATAGAAGTTCTTCTTGCAGGCCCATATAGAATACTTGATAAAATGCCTTCTTCATCCTTGAGAATAATGTCATTTTTCTTCAATTTTTGTTCTTTTCCATTTATCTTCAGATACATCTCCCCCCCACTTGATATGTCGAATGTTAAGTCTCCTTTGAATTCATCAAGATTATGGCCTGAAGTCAAAATCCTACTTTTAAGTTCTGCAAGAAACATACAATCTACTAATACTGATACTTGCGGAAACTGTCCGCCACTTTTCACTGTGTTTATCTGGTACTCTATGGGGTAGGTTTTATTCCACAATTTAAAATATGTATTATAATATTGGATTATTGTATCCTTATCAACTTCTACGAAATTTTCTCGGATTTTCCTCTCCAAATTCCGCTTTCGTTCTTCTAATGCTTTATTCCCTTTTTCATTTGGCACATTTCTTATGATTATGTTTCCAAAGCTAGAATCAGGATATTTTTCTTTCAATCCTTCCGTGAGATTAATCTGCATTATCCTAAACCAACCGATTACTTATCTAGAACCTTTTTTTAAGAAAGTATTCTTTTATCGAATCAGGATAGCCATCTGAAACCCCAAAGACTTCATATCCATGATGTCGAAAAAACACTGGAGATTGATATGATAATACATTAATTAGTCCTGAAATACAACCATGCTCCACAGCAATTGCTTCTGCAGTTTCTAAGAGTTCTTTTCCATGGCCTTGATTCCGGTGATTTTCATCAATCCAAAGAAGTACAAGATGCACAGCTTTAAGAGTTGTATATGCCATTAATCCCCCGATTATATGATCATCGTTGTTCTTTAGGACTAATTCAATTTTAATTCCCGGGTTCTTACTCCGAATTTCACCAACATGCGTTTTGACATATTTACGTAGTCCATCGTTCAGAATTTTCATTGATGCTTCAGAAGCATCTTCTGAAATGCTAAATCCCACCTCCATCTCAATATCTACATGGGAAATCAGGTGATCCGTTCTGAAGTTTTTCAATAGTATATATTCAGTGATACCTTCGGTATAGCCATCAAAAATGCCAACAACTTTGTACCCAATCCTTTGATAAAAGTTAGGAGCTTGAAATGAAAAAGTCCAAGTCTGAGAGGCGGGATACCCCTTTGCTCTGCCAATTTTTTCAGCCTGCAATATCAGAGCTTTTCCTAGACCACGATCTCGATAATCTTCCTCAATCCAAAGGACTTCAAGGTGCATTATCCCTGTTAGCATACTTGTGATTACCCCTCCAATAATATTTCCGTGAGGATCTCTCAAAACCAAACTGATATCAGGAGTTGGAATATCTAGCTCACCACTTGGAAATTTCTTGTTATGATCTTCTAGACCCTTCTCAACTATCTTCATTTGCTCTTTAGAGGGAGAATTACTAATGATGTATCGATTGATACCCTTTATGAAAGTCATTTCACATCTCCTTAATAATAAAACCATTTCTTTGATTATATGTCGACGTTTAAACGAATAACGAGTTTTTATCTGAATGTCGGAAGTGGCAACAGAGAAAAATCACCTTTCACCTCGATACGATTTAGAATGACTAATGCATTGTCTTCATGTGAAATCTTCTGATACTTCAACGATTTCCTCTAGTTCTGATCTGCTCAAACTGAAGGTTAATGTCCCAGCACTTTCCTGAGCATGGCCAAGTTTAGTGGCTCCAGGAATGGCGATTACTGTCTCACCACTATAGGTGATGAGCCAATTCAGGGCTACTTGACCGGGAGTGGCATTATGTGTTTTACCAATCTCTGTTAGGGTTTCAATTAACTGAGTGCTTTTGTTAAGCCTTCTTTTAGCGCTTCTCCGAAAGAAAAAGAATTTCTTATTGAGTAATGCAGGATTAGAATGATACTTACCAGTCAAAAGACCTTGTCCAAGGGGAGTATAGGCTATAATGGTTAC
>JAEOTQ010000090.1 GCA_016839785.1 Candidatus Hodarchaeota archaeon
GCATAGATTTTCTGTGGCGCGGAATATTGAACCATTTCCACGAGGCCTTCTAATGAAGAATGACCAGAAAATTGAAATTGTTTAATTTCAAGATTTAAAACGACATCGAATACTTGGCCAAATCCATTATCTAGTGAAACTTCTTTTCGTCCAGCTGCGATCTCTGATCCCATTGTTCCTTCCACTTGATAACCTACAATATACAGGCCATTTTGGATATTATTTCCACCCATTCGTAAATAATCATAAACTGGCCCTCCTTCCATCATACCAGATGTCGTTAAAATTATACTCTGCTGTTCACGATTAATTAAAAGCTCCCGTTTCTTAGATCGTTTCATTTTCATGGCTACATCATCTAAAACACGAATTCCTTCATGATCAAATGGAGTTCTATACCCTCTCTCTTTGAGTTCAATTAAAACACGGGGAGAAACCCATTTATCATTCATGTATCGTTCATAAATGGCATTCATATCAAGAATCATACCATCAATATAAAGAGGGAACTTATGAAGGAAAGAATCAAAATCACTCGCTAGGTAAGCCTGGATTTCTTGTGATCTCCCAAGGGCAAAGGATGGAATAATGGCTTTTCCACCCCTAGAGTAACAACTGAGTAATGATTTTGTCAATTTTGAAGTAACTGTTTTTCGTCCCTCGATTCGCCTGTTTGCATTTGTTGTTTCAGTTATCAATATATCAATCGGATCATCTGGATCTGGAAATTGGATGGGATCATGATAGGGAGTTTTTGCATTGTTAAAATCACCAGTATATAAAATTCGGGTCCCTTCCCAGTCTAGAAGGATGAGCGCACTACCTAATATATGGCTAGCATCCAAAAATTCTGCAGTTATTCCATTAGCAATTTTGAATTTTCTCCGATAATTATGAGTTTCTATTTTCATTAATGAAGTTTGAAGATGGGAAACACCATAATGGTGGGGACCTTCAATTTTTAAATGATCTTTCCAAAGAATATGAACAATATCCTTTGTTGGCGTCGTCATATGGATTGGTCCATGATATCCAGCACGATAGAGAGCTGGTGTATATCCAGAATGATCAATGTGAGCATGGGAAATAAGAACTGCGTCAGTATCCTGTGCAAATCTGTCAACATCGGGAGGAGTAGAAACACGGCCTGTTCGTCGGGGGTGCAATTGAATCCCAGCGTCAAGTATTACTCTTCGATCATCGCTATCAGAGATCATTACACAAGATTTTCCCACAGAGTCATAAGCACCGAGTACACTAATTTCTAACATTTTTCATCAATTATTTCAAAATTTGTAACATGAGAGTTTCTTAATTTTGGTTTTCCAATTAGTTAAGGTCATCACATCAAGCGATCTACTCAATATAGCAATGGTTGCCCAATACTAAAAGGACTCTTCCGTGAGGTAAAACACTTTAAGATGGAGTTAGTCTTCTATCATTCGATTAATAATGATATCTGATCTTCAGGAGATTTCAATTTCCGCAATTTTACTGGGTGTAATTCTACTCTTTTCTGGGTCTTTCCTTGATATTCCAGATTTGTATAATATAGGATTTATTATTCTGGCATTGGGATTCTTCTTGATAGTCATCCAATGGATCGCAAGCGGTGGCGCCATTGAAATATTAAATTGGCTTCCTATCATTCTCATATTCACTATCATTACTTCCTTAAGTAGTGATTTTGTCTCTCAATCAAGTACAACCCAAATTCTAACTTGGCCATCCGTTGCAATTATTTTGATTGTCATAGTCTTTTTCGTTCTCTTCCAAGGTGGAGATTTAACTTTTTTAATGCAGTTCTTACCCGTTATTCTCGGTCTAAGCCTACTTGGATTAGTATTTGGCCAATTAATTTGGGCGGACGCATTTAGAGGATTGGCATATAGTATTGGATTTCTAGGAATAGTAATTTTACTTCTATGGATAAATGTCCGAAAATCTCAACAAAAACCCCCTGCAACGGGTGAATTATCAACAATTTTAGGAGAAGATGGTATTGCGACAACTGATATTTCTAGTGTCTATGGAGGAAAAGTTAAAATAGGAACAACTATTTGGAGGGCAACTAGTGAGTTTAATATTCAAGAAGGAGAAATGGTTCGAGTAGTTGGAACTGGAGAGAAAAATTTAGTTTTAGAGGTTCAAAGAATTGAGTCCTAAGCAGTGTAGTTCTTTATAGTCAGAGACAATTTTTTTGAAATGTTGGTAGCGACATTACTCTGGTAAGTAAATACCTATCTAGTACTAAAAAAGGCATATAATTTTCCTTAAAATGCCGCTATATAACAAAAAAATTGGGCCGGTGGTCTAGCTCGGTATGACGCTAGTCTCACACACTAGAAGTCGGTAGTTCAAATCTGCCTCGGCCCACCACCCTTATCATCATTTTCTTTATCAGAAACACAAAGATTTTAACGTAAGTATGTAAAAATTACTAGGTGAGTTAGATCCCAATAATTTTTCGTAATAAGAAACTAAATTCTTTTTACCTATATCACTAACTTTACTCATGATGGAGAGAAACTACAAACGAAGATTTCCTATATCAGATTGGGTTCTTATTACTCTATACGTTCTTATATACCCACTAGCTGTAAGTTTGACCTTAATTTTCTTTTTCTACAATTTTAGTAACAAAATTAGTCAATTAATATTTTTAAACCTTATAATATTCATATTCCTCCTTATTTCTCTGTATTTTTATCAATCTGTCTTCCGTAAACTTGATTTATACGCTAAAAAAGTAGATTTCTATCATTTTACTCCCTCTCTAGTCGATTTAGTTATTCATTTGATAAAACAGGTATATTACGTGCTTTTTCTTGGTTTGTTACTCACTTTTTTCTTGGAATTCTTAATTTCTGTTTCCAAGAACGATTTAACTGTTTATCTGGGATTTTCTATCAGCATCTCCCTCCTTTTAGAAGGAATATTAATTGTTATTCGCATGCGAAGCAAAATTGCTTTAATAAATACAGCACAAGAACCTGTAAAAGAGAATATTATTGCAAATTTGAATCTTGACTATCCAGAAAGTATGAAAATCAGTGAATATCGATTTGCTGATATTCAAGTTCCATCGTTATTTCTCTCAGCTGGAGTAACAACATTTGGTCTAAATAATTATATTTGCTTAGTTTCTAGGTATTTTAATTGGAAATTAAATGATGAGGAATTAATTGCTGTCTTACTACATGAAGTAGGTCATGTTAAAAACAATCACATAAGGAAAACATATATGATCATTGGAACAGAGGTAATTTTAAGGTCGATAAGGATCTTTAGCGTATTACTACTGCTCTTAAGCATTTCAGGCAATCTTGAACTTTTCAAGATTGACCCATTCTCGTTCCTCTATTTAGTTTTGATTCTTAGTGTATTCCTTGCTTCCGCGTTTCTAACGTTTTTTCTGAGATATCGAACCTATTTAGCAGAAATTTCGGCTGATGAATATTCTGCAAACGAGATAGGTGCATTAGAACTGGCAAAAGTCTTACGAAAATTACCAAAACTAATTCCTTCCCCTTTGGTATATGATCAATCTTCGTTTTTAGGTTTCAGAGTAAATCTCCTTCGAGATTCGGCAAAAAAATAAAGTAAATATAAGTAGTCAAGAAATCATTCAATAAGTGCAAGTTCTACGTCTTCAATTCCTAAGGATGATAGAAGAGATGATAAGAACTCTTCAAAAAAACATCCGCTTTTTTCAATTTGACAAAAAAAGCAGCCGTCACAATGAAGAAAATACCTAAGATCTTCTCGCTTAACATGCTCGCCATCTAACTGCATAACTAGCTTATCAATTCGTGCTAAAACAAAATTTTGACCTTTTGATAATGCCTGTTTAAAGGAATCATGATGTTTCTCTAGTAGCCGATTTCCTATTTTGCGTCCTAAGGTATCCAAACCTTCTTGCAAGTATTCTTCCTCTGTAAGTAATCCATCTTCAATTAGAAATAATAAAAGTGCTATTTTCTTTCCTAGGGGAATGAGGATTTCATCGGCGTCCTTCGAAAAACTCTCAAAAATTGAAATGTCTACTACTTCACGTTGCCACATTACTTCAGGAAATCTAATAAAAAATCGTTCTAGGAGAAAATCTATTTCCTTTTCACACCATTGGGGATTAATTGTCGATTCGATGAAAATGACAAATAATAGGGGTTGTTCACGCTTTTTAAAGAATAATGATACTTTAGACATCTGTAATATATCTATCGCGTCATTTTCTACCGCGGTGGCATAATTATAGAGGGCACTGATAAGCCCTGAGCGAAGGATTATATCCGTGGAATTTCCTGTCTGATATTTTCTATGGAATAAAACCGTACCTGATTCGTGAATACAGAGAAATTCCCTGATTATCATTTTTCATTCCTCATTTTGCAGAGAATTACTCTAATGTCGAAGGTGCTTGTTAAGAATCGAAAGTTTCTAGAATATATGTATAGATTTCCTTTTCAGCACCTTTCGAGATATGTTGTAATCGTTGAACGATTAATTCGGGGGTAGATTTTGCGTATTTGTAATATTTTGGTGTTCTATCGACAATGAGATCCAAGTTCTCCGAAAGACCTTTTGCCTCAATTCCATCAATACGTAATCCTTCCTTGGTATATTTACTAATCTCTTGTGCTAAGTGAGTTACAAAAATACCCACTGAATCTGGAGATCGCCCTAATAAATCCAAAAATGCTGCAATTACTCGAGCAGATGCTCCAGGCTCAGAAATACTCTCCATTTCGTCGGCTAGGACTAACCTTGAGTTGGGGCTCATAATCATTTGTGAAAGAGTTCTCAAGGTCGATTCAAAAGCTCCAGCGTTCATATGATCCGTAGATTTTCTATAATAATGTAATTCTTTGAATCCTCCAATTTTTGCTTCGTAACATGGGACAGGTAATCCCATTTGGCTAAGTATGACAATTACTGCGATGGCAACAAGTAAAGTTGTTTTTCCACCACTATTTGCTCCTGATAATAGTACGATGCGCTCTCCATCCACTCCATCGGTTATTTTCCCGATTTCTCCAATAGCGTAAGAGACAGGATCCAATTTTATCTGTCCTCGTAGTTCTTGATGCGCTAAAAATAAATTTTTCCCTTCTTTAAAGAATAATCCTGTTCCCCTACCTTCAAGAAAAGATGGTAAAGATAATTTATATGTCCCAGCAAATTTACCAATCATCAATAGATAATCTAATTCCAACATACAATTTAATCCTTCTATTGCTACTCTCTCATATCCCTTCAATTTCTGGGCTAAATCAACTTTAAGTTCAAAAGCTTTACTCGATCGTTTCTTACGTATAAATTCAATAAATCGATTTTTAATATCATCTTGAGGGTCGATAGGAAATTTCAGCTCGCGGGGAAAGACGCCGTTTAAATAATCGGTCTCTTCGTCCGATAAATTCAATTTAGCGGCTAGTTCAATCTCAGCCCTATTGATGATTTCTTCCACAGCCAAGAATAATTCATCATCCAGATATTCACGTAAATCCTCACGGCTGGAGCTAGTAGAATAACCTTGACCCTCAGTTGAAAAGCCCTTAAGCAGCGCGAGAATTTTTTCACCTTCTAAATGAATCGTGGTATCCTGTAGTTTTTTTTCTAATTCATCATTAAGCTTCAATAATACTTCTTCCAAGACCATTTCAAAGGTCGTTTCAACCTTTAAAAGACGTGAAAAATCCTTATTGAGTCTAGAACTTGGTTCTCCGGTTTCCTCTAGATTTGTTAACTCTTTACCCATATTAACCAACATATTTAGATCTAAATCTCCAATAAAGTTTTTCAATTTTTCAGAGGGAATCTCACGAAGAAGCAACGCTAGTTTAGATATTGTGATCAAAGTGTTTTTGTTCTGTGCGAAAAAAATCAATGATTTCTCTGGAAGAATGCGATTGACCTCATGACGTTGAGATTCAGAAACAGTAATAATATTTGGGAATTCATCATCAAGGATGTAATCACTGCCAATCCAAATTATTTCATCTAAACCAGCAAGAGTATCATTAATCTTCTCATAGTCTTCTATGAATAGAATTTCACAATACTTTCCTATTATATTAGAAAGAAGTTCATTATAGATGCCTTTATCGGTAGTTGCCACAGCTCGAGATGCAGTATCAATGGATTCTGAATGTTCCTTTAAAGGAAGTAATTGGCGTAAATATGAATCATATTCAACAAGGGCATTTTTAGATCCTTGGACTATTGTGAATAATTCTTGTCCGAGTCGAGTTATTTCCTGACGATTTTTTATCTTATTTAATGCAGTAATGGGTAAGGGGAAGTACAAGTAAAGTTTTGAACGAGAGTAGAAAGTATTTCCAAATTTTGAAACCAGATCAATAATACGATTGTAAATTAGAATTGTATCTTCGGTTTTTAGAAAATCCTGTATTTGTTCACCAGTCTCTTGATAATGCAAATTTCGACACAAGCTAAGGGCAAATCGTTCCCCAATTCCATCAATAGAGGAGATTTCAGCAATTCGTGACCCTCGTAGGGCATTTAGAACTAGATTTTCGCTTCCAAAATATGAAACGAGTTTCTTTTCAATGGAAGGGCCAACTCCCCTTATATCACGAAGTTTTATCACATTCAATTCTATTACCGCTCTTTTTACATACTACAGGATATTCTAATATTAAGTCATTATTATCAGTTCGGTTTTTTCTTAAATTTTTGTGATTTCCTGCGCATTTACGAGTCCAATAAACTCATGTACCTCATCGTAAGAACAATGATCGGAATATGGGAAATAATGGACATCTAATCGTTTGGAAATTAATTCAATTGCCCAACCTGTAGGGGAGATCCGTAAGGAATTTATTAAACGTGCTTCCGTTTGTTGGTCCAATCCAGAAAGATTTTCAACTCTCCTTCTACTCTCAACACAGATTCCTGACTCTGGATCATCGGTAAAAATATCCCAATCTCCACCAATCTCTTTATAGATTTTAACTTTTTTATCTGGAGCGAATATTTTCACTTTCAGCGCATCACTAATTGTTTTCAATAGTTTTTCCTTCCCTATTTGATAGGCAGCAATCCAGATCTCTTTCTGTGGATAATTTCCATCAGCTAACATAAGAGAAAGGATTTCTGAGATTAAATCCTTTCGTGAAGGAAAAGTGTATTTAGGATTTTTTCCATAGGTATAATCTAACCATAAATGATCTGCATCACGAATGAGTTCTATTTCATCCAGAATTGGCTGACCCAGACGGAAATCGCCTGTGTAAACTTCTTTTCTATTTTCTGGTGTCTCAGTTACAAACATTAAACTTCCTAAACAATGATTTGCATCAATAGCATGAATTACAAAGTCATCGAAATCTAAAGATTGATTCTTATTAATTACTAAACATTTCTCTTTAGGAATTCGATGAAGCACTTTTATAGCTGCGGCTGTCTCTTTTGAGCAAACTATTGTTGAATCTGGTGAAGAGAGAATAGATTTTATTCCAGTAGTGTGATCACTGTGAGCGTGAGATAGAAAATAGTAATCTGATGATGTGGAGTGTTTTTTTCTTTTCCGAAGTGGAAATTCATCAAAATAACTATTGGATAACTTTGAAAAAACCATTTATCTGCCCCAAGAGTAACTTAATCTATAATCCATCTTTTCTCAATTGACAAATTACGATAAATTGCTAAATTAATTAATTTTAGGATTATTGGTTGGTATTTTATGTTAATAATCTAAAGGAAAATTGTTGTCTAATCTACTGGATTAGTATGTGAACAATTTGTTTGTATTGAAATCCCTTAAAATTATTGAGAAAGAAAGAAAAAAGTAATAGAAAGGAGTTTGTATCTCATGGCGCATTTTCACCAGGGGATATTGTTTCCGGGTTCGGAATGAGACCGGGTGTGACTCAGGCCCTTTGGCCGAAGAACCTTCAGCTTTCCGATTTTCCCGTAGGCGCGAGCACAACAGTACAGATCAGAACGGAGCCTGACTTAACTTTCGGCAATATCTCACA
>JAEOTQ010000091.1 GCA_016839785.1 Candidatus Hodarchaeota archaeon
ACATATTATCAATTAATGCGTCAATCCGATCCAGTCTTCTTCGACTTTGATCACTTAGACCAGAAGAATATTTATCGATGTCTAGTTTCCCCGTCTCAGCATCCTTAGCTAATTTTTCTAATGTCGCATTCATAAGATTCACAGCCCCTGAAGCATCTTCATAACTGACCTCTTCACTCAAGCGCATTTTTGCTCGAGCTTCTGACAATCTTACCAATGCCTCGAGTTGGCGTGGAGTGATAGCGATGGGATCTGGTCTTCCCTCTTCGATCTTTCCACTTGAGCTCCTTAGATCAGTATAATATTCCAATAATCGCGCCTCAGCTTCATCTGTGAGCTTCGGATGTAGTGTCCTCCGAGCATGTGCAATGTATTTTCGCAAAAGAGTTTGCTCAATTGGAGGATCAACAGGAAGAGTTTGGAGTTTATGAAGTTTCAAGATATGTAATGCTCTATCGTGATCCTCTTTCAGGTCAGGTTTGTCTTCAAGTACAAATATCAAATCAAATCGTGATAAAATGGTTGGAGGAAGGTTTAAATTTTCCGCTGTGGCTTTATATGGATTCCACCTTCCTCTTCGTGGATTAGCAGCCGCTAATATTGAAGTTCGCGCATTCAAGGTTGCTACAATACCTGCTTTGGCTATACTTATAGTGTGCTGCTCCATTGCCTCATGTATCGCCGTACGGTCGTCAGGACGCATTTTATCGAATTCATCGACCATTGCTATCCCCTGATCTGCAAGGACTAAGGCGCCTGCTTCAAGAGTGATCTCACCCGTATCCTGGTCTCTAATTACCGCGGCGGTTAATCCCGCGGCCGTACTTCCCTTACCTGTTGTATATAATGCCCTAGGGGCTAATTTGGACACAAATTTCAATAATTGGCTATTGTGAACTATGAATCCATCAGCAATAAAATTGTGAACCTCTGGTACTTGCAAATCATAAACCCAGTCAGTATCTGATGGAATCTGTGTTATTTCTTCAATACGATCCCAATATACCTCAGAGAAACTCAATTTTTCCAGGAGGTCTAATTCTTTGCTCCAAATCTTCCTATCAATAAGATCTTTAACTATAACTTGTAGGTTTTCTCGCGAAGGATTACTATCCTTTCTCTCATAATGTAATATTGCAGAGCGAGAGAGGGAGAAATCTCGCTGATAAAGCCCAGCATCCAAACGAATCTTTTTTATTAGATCTCCAACATTTGGAATAATATCAGTATTTGTATTTGCGACTTTTGAGGTGTTTGATACCTTTCTCAGTCTCTCATTCTTATAATCTATCGAAAAGCCAATCTTTTCGGAATATCGTCTTAATTCCTGAATTCCAGTTATATTTAGTCGATAATAGATTTCTCCATGAATCACTTTCTCCTTGATATGCGAGATAATTTCAAATCGTAGTAATAAATATTGAATATCCTTAAGTAATTTATACGAAGCTGAAGCAAACTCTATTTTAGGTCTATCATTGGCAATATGGGCTTCTCCATCAAACAAGGCCCTAAGAAAAATTGCCACAATATCATCAGTAGCTCTTAGAATGGGATTTGGAACTCTTTTTCTTTTAGATCCATCAACTAATCTTGGTTCGAGAGCTTTTAGATAATTAAATAATTCACAAGACGCTGAATAGATATCCCATGCTGTTTTCTTACTAGACTTTCTTTGATTAAAATTAACACCAAGTTGGTTCAAATGGGATCTAAATCTTAATAATAAGTTCTGATCAGAATTAGTGAACCAAATAGTTTTTGATTTTCCCTGATCCTGAGAAGAGCCCTCTGCAATATATAAGCCTAAAAACTCAGCAAACCAGGGGGTAATTGAAGATGGTGGTTTTAACCGAACCGCATTATTTGCCTGACTCTTCTGATAAGAAATATTTAGATGATTTCTTCCTTTGATACGGACTTTTCGTGGTACAGCAAGAAATTCGTCAGTTCTTAGGTCTTTGGCAGCAATTCCCCGGATCTTTCCGTTTTTACAAATGAAAAATGGATGTGTTGGAGTGACCTTAATTCTTCTCCCACTCTGAGTTTTGATTAAAAAAAGAAATTGAGGTGATTTTCTTTTCCATAATAAATTGCTTTTAAGATCTACAATTTGTGCATTAAGGTTTAGGGATTTTAAATATAAGTCTGAAGGTTGATAGTAACCATCATCAGTAGTAAATTCACCCGATATTTCCTGATCGACAAATTCTCCTATGACAAATCTCTCTCCTGATGATAAGATAACCTCTGTTTCAGGAACAACACATTTTCCTACTCCTGGATCTCCTATAAGTAGTATATTCGATTCTCCACGAATTTTCATACCATCAGGTGTTAGTTTTTCACTTCCTCCAAAAAGAAGTGCTGCAATGCCCTCTTTAACTATATCATGTCCATAAATAGAGGGAGCCAGTGAATCACGAATTTTCTTTATTATATAGGGGGACTCTGATAATTCCTTGATTTGTTTAAGATCTTCTTCGGTGACTTCGATATCCACATATTCTGCTGTTTCTTTTGTGATGTTTATTCCTTGAAAGAATTTGTTATACGTAGCTAATTGTCCTCTTTTCAGTATTCGAGTGGCTCGAGCTTTCAAAATTCCTACAACTTCAACACGATCACCTGGACGTGCTTGATCCACGAGATCATCAAGAACATGAATCATAATGCTTTGAGGTAATTGGCCTGGGGGAAGTTCCTCTGGCCGTTCTTGGATGGTAATTTTTTGCCAATCTATGAATTGACTTTCGTCTAGTAGAAGTGACAATGAACCTTTCCTTTGGCAATGTTCATCTCCACATTGATAAGGAGGGTTGTAAATACCTTCTGGAAATACCTTCACCTGGTGATGACCACATGACGCACAAATAAAATGTCCTTCTATTAATAATGGTTTTGTTTCAGTTACACCAATAACAATTCCTTCAAAACTCGTTAGAAGTCCTAAATGTTCAGTTTTTAATGTACGGAGGAGGGCCTTGTCACTATATTTGTCGACTCGAATGTGGAATAACCGGTATTTATCGTAGTAATCTTGATCAATCTGTATTAAGATATTTTGTAAGACCTTTTCTCCCTCGCTAAAACATTCTTCAGGATTATGAACAATTTCTCTCGCTAATCTGGGGTCGTGATGTAGCAAATCACTATACAAGATCAAAAGACTTCTTTGTTCTTTCTGGGGCATATTGCGTATTTTTTCACGGTATCGCAATTGACCTGTTTCATCAGCAAATTCATTGATGAACGATTCGAATCGTCCTTTGATATCAAAAGCCAGACCCATGGTTATCCTCCCTTATCCTCTTGATTAATGAGTGATTTCCAGTTAACAACCCAAGAATTTATTCTTTTTAAAAGAACTGCCTCAAATGCTGTTAAATTGAGTTTTTGGTGATCAATATTATTACTATCGGATAATTTGATAATTTTTGATAGTCTTTCAGTTATTAGCTGATTAATCCTATCTTTTTGTCGTTTTAATTCTATTTCATCATAATGTGAATCGTTAATGTTCGATTTCATTACCTGCTCACTGAATAAAGAATAAAAATAAGGATGAAGCTGTTGTACTTCACCATGTCGTACCTCTTTTCTCACAGCTGCTGTTAGATCTTGCAATGATAAGGGAAAATCATTTCTAAAATCTTCAATAAAGTTTTCCTTTAATAAAATTTCAGCAATGAAATATGGAATATCCAATCTACTGTTTTCGGTGACAGATGGAATTTTAATTCCTCCAAACTCATAACCAGCAAAAGATTTAATAAATTTCACTGAAATAGAACTATCTGTAAACTCAAATAGTATCCTCTTTAATTCTAACTCCAGTTCTGTATATTCAGATTGAAGATTCTCAGATATTTCGGTGATAATGTTCTCCACCTAAACTCACTATTATAGGGATTTTTCCTCAACAACTAGGGAGGTGAATTTTTGTATTGATGGAATTTCCTTCACGAAAAATGCTTTATTTTCAGAGTTCAGGAAGTTGACTCATTTGTGCTGGAAATCCGACCAGTTTTACAAACCCCTTTACAAACGAATTATTTGGGTGATAAGTTAAAAGACCTTCCTTCCCGTATTACAAATAAATTACTTCCCTAATCCGGGTTTAATGCTACAAGGTCCTTATATGCGGAGAAGATTCCCCTTTTTCTTTGTGAGATCTGTTTTACAATGTTTACATTTAATTAAAGAAAGTTCAAAAGAATATTCAATCATTATTCGCGTTTTAAACAAATAAAATCAACTTTTTACTGCCACACCAAGGGGAGAATTTCATTATTCACTTTTTAATCGCTTAGCAAGAAATACTTCTATTCTCTCAATAAGAATTGCAGCAGGAACATCATGAATTGTTAACCGCGCTCGTACTCCTTTACGTCCTTTTACACCTTTGGTAACTTTGCCCAGAATACCTATTGCTTCTAGGGTTGATAGGTAGTTTCTGAATGCTGCTTCACCATTAGGTGTTGCATTCCATTCCTCACATATAATTCGATAATTCTTAAAAGAGTGTTCAATCGTTGTTGCAGTAATTCCCTTATGATGTAGCCTCCGAGCGACGCTAAGAGCGGCAAACAATTCGTGTGGGTTGAGTTCTTCTAAAATATCAGCTCGCATTTCCGGGTATACATCATTTTTTGCTCTACGAATAAGTTCAGGAGTAATTTCATCTATCCGCATTTGATCGGCTGCTCTCCCCGCACGATATAGTGTTTCAATCCCGTGTCGCAAATTTTTTGTTTGATCGGAAATTTCAGCTACCATATCGATAATTTCTTCTGATAAGGCATAAGATTTGAACGCTAGTTCAGAGCGGTAACCAAGAATTTTACGTGTTTCCTCATAGGTGTATGGTTGAAAGTGAATTACATCAGAAATTCTCTGAGAAACCATTGATGAAAGCGCCACCTTCCATTCAGTCGGACGGCTTATCATGATCAGGGAGATCCTGTGTTCCATACCGAATTCTTCTGACAAATGGACAAAGCCACGAATATCTTTTTGATTCAGGACACTCACCTCATCAAGGATTAATAGTAGGTAAGCTTGTTCAGAATTCAAGCGTCTAATTAAAATATCGGTTGATTCTTCGTCACTAAATCCACGACTTGCAACACCAAATTGATCACGAAGAATAGATCGAAGAATAGACGTTTTCGTTCTTGTAGTCCAACAATTCTTGTAATCGGTATAAAGACGAAGATGATATTTTTCAGCCGTTGCTTGTATCCGATCAACGGTATAACGACTAGTTACTGTCTTTCCAATACCAGCAGATCCTGTAATTGCCATATTAATCGAAAAACCTGAATATCCTCCTCTTTCTGAAGCAAATAGTTCGCGAAAATTCTGAGAAATTCGTCGAATATGATCTTCACGAAAATTCAAAATTTCTGGAATATAAGACTGATTGAGAGTTCTTTCTCCACCTTCTTTAAATACTGATGATGAGAATAAAGCCTCTTGAATAATATCAACTGATTTCTTATCGTTCATGTAACTTGTTTCCTTACCTTAATCAGAACCAAACCATTGTGGGGAATTCAAAAGTGATTGCTATGTTATAGAGTCTATCATTATTTTAGGAACATGAGTATTCAAATATTTTCAGTGCATTGATTCCATACCCCTACTTCCTGCAACTCTTCTTTTAATACTTGAAGATATTGAGAATTTGCTTCATTAATCAACGAATGACGCTCAATTTTCAGGGGATCCAATTTATCATCAGTCAATTTCGTACTTACATCTATTTGATAGGTTTTTTTGCAATAATCAATCCATTCTTGCGGAGCAAATTCGGGAAGAGATATTCCACTAATTCCCGCCAATATAGTCATCCAGACCCTAGCTACAGAGTCAGGATTGTATCCCCCTCCTCCTAATAACAATAATCGGCCATTAGCAGAACAATCATCGCTTAACTCAGAAATTCTCTTTCCAAGGTAGTTATATAGATTGGTAGTTAAATTTAAATGGCCTAATATGTCACCAAAATGGCCATCAGCACCACATTGCCAGACTATGAACTCAGGATCATATTCCTTCCAAATACATGGTATTATACTTTCAAAAAGATCCATATATAGATCATCCCAGGTTCCTGGGAATAAGGGTATGTTAATTGTGTAACCTAGGCCTTCTTCTTTCCCAATTTCATCGGAAAGCCCTGTTCCAGGAAATAAAAATTGTGGTGATTCGTGAATTGAAAGACCAAGTACATTTTTACTGGAATAGAAGGCACTCAATACTCCGTCTCCGTGGTGAACATCGGTATCGATATAAAGAACTCGATCAATTCCATATACTTCTTGAAGATGTTTGATTGCAATAACTGCATCATTATAATAGCAGAATCCTGCTGCTCTTTCTTCGAATGCATGATGTAAACCTGCCATTAGTGAAAAAGCCTGATCAACTTCATCATTCATAATAAGGTCAGTTCCCATTAAAGTTCCACCTACAATGAGGCAAGATGATTCATGCATTTCAGGAAAGACAGGACAGTCTCCAGTCCCTAATCCATATCGACCATAATAGCCATCTCCTGCCTTAGAAAGTGATTTGACCATTTTGATATAGTTTTTTGAATGATATCCTAAAAGGTCGTCTTCAGACGCTTCTACTGGGGTGAAATCCACAATAGAATGATTATCGTGAAAATCAAGATTTTTATATAATTGATAAGGAATATCCAGTCGCCTTGCATTCATAGGATGCCCCTCCCCTAGATTATACTTAGTGAATCGGTCAGACCAGATTATTCCAGTTTTTTTCATCTTTACAGATCCCTATTGCGATAATCATCGAGATATCATTATTTAAATTCTTCAAATCTTCCCCCTAAGTATCATTCTAAATGTTTACTTAGGTCAAAAAAACCTCACCAATAGTGTGAAACGTTAGTTATTTAAGAGGACATTCCAAATTCTTTATTTGATAAACACACCAAATCGCAAAATATAAGGAGAATTGTTTTACTTGATGAAGAAAAACGCGAAAATTAGTGTATTGGGTCTAGATCGTGCTGGAAAAACTACAATGCTTCAGAGGTTAAAAACTGGCCGATGGATTCCAGATACAACTCCAACCATTGGAATGAACGCCGAAACGATTCAAATAGGAGATGTCACTTTTTCTGCTTGGGATCTAGGAGGCCAATTACAGTTTAGACGAGCTTTATGGGAGATGTACACCAAAAACTCGAAGGGTCTCATTTATGTCATTGACTTAAGCGACCCCGCCCGATTTCCAGAGAGTCGAAATTATCTCTGGAGAATGTTAAAAATGAACCATCTGAAAAATATTCCATTGGCAATTTTCGCAAATAAAATAGACTTGGTAGATTGTACAGAAGAAGATTTGGCAAATTTTATGGGAATAAACAAGAAAATGAGTAGAGTCCTTTCGATTTTCAAAACAAGTGCTTTTTCTGGGGAAGGTATTCATAAAGGAATATATTGGTTAGCTGATGCAATTCAGGAAGGTAAGCATTCCCCCATGGAATTATATCAAATTAAATCTCTATTTGGAAGAGATACATCAATACTAGCTACGTAATTACGCATCAAAAGCGTGTGTTTCGATTGCCAATTTTGACTCTGCAAGCGCACGATGGATGAGTTCTTGATCTTCTTTGTACATATGATTTGTATCATGAAACAGCCATTTCTCAGCTTGTTTCATATAAGATGGATCCTTGAGAAGATTCGCTTTCAATAATAACTTTACACCTTGGAATACATGACTTTTTACTATTTTTCCAGGAAGATTTGTTCCGAGTTCTTTCATTAAATGAGTTGCTTGAAAAGCATCTTCGCCCAGAAGAGCACATAGCACCGCACATGAGTATAAACAACTCGCATTCTCATAAAAACTTAGTTCTAAATGTTTTTCACCAGCAGTAAGATAAGCATCTTTCGCAGCTTTAAATTGTTTTACTACCAATTCTTCAAGGTGTAATACTCTGGGTTTCTGAGGTGGAATACTTTTTAGAATAGAACCGAAACCTCCTTCTGTAATTTCTTTTAGAATATCTGAAGTAAGGTCATCTTCAATTAGAAACGTTAATGTTTCATCAACAGGACCTATATATGATACTGATTCCTCAAGTAAAGGAGGACGATTTAATATATCCTCAGGTAACGTCGGTGGAGGGGAAAGAATGGGATAATAAACTGATTGAGAATATATCCTATCTTCTAGGGAGGGAGGCGAGGGTAATTCAGTGGTTGAAACCTTTTGCAATTTTTTTTTGGGACGACGAAGGATGGGGGGCATAATCTGACTCCTAATCTAAATAAACTCGGATGTACTGTGTAGGTACAGGGTAAACGACTATAAAAAATCTACTAACCCGAACGTATTAATACGTTAATACCAGAAGCTGAGTAATTAATGCCCTCCTTTGGTGTGAATGCATGGAAGCTGAACTAAAAATTCCAATTGCTGATATTTTTATAGATGAAGATCTGAGAGGATATTTAACTCAAATCATAGGTTCACCAGTGGAAGAAATCATACAGATCGATACTTATTTCCAAAGCCCAGTCAATGATTTCCGTAATACGGATGAAGCACTCCGTATAAGACAGATTCTATCACAAGGGGAGAATGAAACAATAGAGTTAACTTATAAAGGTCCCAAAACTGGCAAAGATATGAAAGTTCGAGAAGAAATCACTTCGAGGATAATTCATTATGCAGAGGCAACTAAAATTCTTGAACAACTGGGATTTTCTATTGTAATGAAAGTTTCAAAAAAACGAACAAACTGGCATACGCAATCAATAACACTTTCCTTGGATGAAGTTAAGGGGCTTGATAAATTCATTGAGGTTGAAACTATGACCATAAATTCCCCTCAAGCTATAGATAACGACAAAAACAAGTTAATCGAGTTTACTCGATCAATATTTCCTGATTGGAATGGGAAGAATGAAAGGAAATCCTATTTAGAACTTCTAATGGAAAAGCAGACTGATTCAGGATAGGTATTGGATGATAGAAAAAACAATCTCTAGGGAGTTCATAAAAAGATGGGGGAATTTCTATGGTAGAAATATAACTGGTAGGATTCTTAGAGAGTTAGGAAAATCGGATCCCCGCATTCTTGCCCCAAACACCCTCTATACTTCAAAACGTCAGCTTCAAGAAAACCTAGAAAACCAGGGATTTAGGTTTGCAACCGAATCCCCTTTTAATAGTCTAATTCTCGATTTTGAACCATATAACATTGTTGCTACAACTGAATATCTGTCAGGTTTATTTACAATTCAATCTTTGACATCACTAATCCCTTCCAAGAGTTTAAACCCTTCTCATGGGTCTGTAGTAGCTGATTTGGCTGCCTCCCCTGGAATAAAAACGTGCTTGCTTGCAGAATTAATGAAAAATACAGGTACCATCTATGCAATTGAGAAAGCAAAAAAACGTATTCCAGCCCTCAAAGCAAACCTTGCTAGGATGGGTATCTATAATACCGTCATTTTGAATGGAGATGCACGATCATTTCCTGATCTTAACATCGAAGTCGATCATATATTATTAGATGCCCCATGTACAGGAACAGGACTGAAGTTAAGAAAGAATAAGCGTTTGGAACGCAGAGTACTTAACGATGTCAATCGTCACGCGCAAACTCAACGCGAAATGTTAGAAGAAGCATGGAAGCAACTAAAAAATCATGGAACTATTGTTTATTCAACTTGTAGCCTTGAACCTGAAGAAGGGGAGGTTCAAATTAATAATTTTCTTGCTAGACATGAAGGCCAGATCCAAGTCCTACCCATAGGATTTAAAACTGGAATTCCAGGAAATATAACAAGATGGGACGAGACCTTGGATTCTCAGATTAGAAATACGAGAAGAATATTCCCTGATCAAGGAATGGATGGATTTTTCATTGCTCTGATGGAGAAGGTGAGAGCCTAATGAAATATTCAAAGCTTATTGATGAGGAGATTATTACTGTAACAAACGTGATCAATGAAATTTTAAAATCGGATGATTTCAGTCAAATGCTAAATACTCATTCTCTAATCAAAATCGTTGATAGGCGGGATGATATTTATTTAATAGAGGCTTCCGATAGTCTCCATCTAAGCAATCTTATGACAGGTAAGAGTAGGCAGAACTTCAAAATCTTAGCGTTTAAGACCAAACTTGGATTTTTTATTCGTCAGGAATTTAGAATTGGTATTGAATCACTTCGTTTCATTGCCAGTCTTTGTTCAAATCCTGTAATCCTCTCATCAAGACAGGAACAAAAATTTATTTATGGTAAAGACATAAGAATAAGATTAGATGAGGCAAAAAAGGTTCAAGAGAATTATTTAGACGGTTCATTGATACTAATATCTAATAACAAAGGAATGCCTATTGGATATGCCAAAGTTTTTCCAAAAGAAGATTTTCTCCAATTGAAAAACATAGTTGATATTGGGATTTATCTTCGGTCGGAGAAAACAGCATTCTAAAGTAAAAAAGTTTATATCTTATCCTGATAAAACTCGTCTTGTGAGCATCGAAGCAACAGCCTGACTTCGGGTTTCATAGTAAATCTGAGGAAATTCCAGCCATTCATTAACGCCGAACAGAGGCTTCCCTTTAACGGGTGAAATCTCTGTCAATCGAGAGGTTGGGCTCTGTTACAGAAACGATACGCCCTTATTCTTATGGCGAGGATAGAGTGAAGTCTGTGGTAACACATGATTATTTAAGCTCTTGAGGACGAATAAGGAATCGATGAGACGAACATCCTCGGTGAATGCAAGCAGAATTTTTGATCTTTTACGAGATCTAGGAGAGTTGCGCTTAGGTTGATGTCAGGAACCTTATTAAGGTGACTTAATTAGGAAAACAGAAGCTGGATTACTCATTGGAGCGATGCTCAATTTCTTCTCACATTTACTTAAAGGAATCTCAAAATACTTTAATGTAGAACTAGAAAGACGACTTGTTCGTTAGCTTCAGGGAGCTCTCACAAACAATGCGAATTGTGGTTCTTAATACCGATAAATGTAAACCAAAACGTTGTGTTAAAGAATGTCGGGGTTCATGCCCGGTCGTTCGTTCTGGAACGGAAATGTTTGAATTCCCAACTGATATATCGCAACCGATTATCCATGAACAATTCTGTACAGGTTGTGGCATTTGTGCGCGTACTTGCCGCTTTCAGGCACTTACCATAATAAATACCCCAGAAAAATTGGATAAGGATCTGACACAACGATTTGGTAGGAATGGATTTAGTCTATTCCGCTTACCCATAATTAAACCCAACAAAGTGAATGGATTTGTTGGACAAAACGGAATAGGAAAATCTACAGCGTTAAAAATTCTCTCAGGGGATATAATTCCAAATTTCGGACAACATGAAAAAAACCCGTCCTGGGAAAGTGTAAAAGAGTTTTACAAGGGTACAGAATTACAGAATTTCTTCCAGCGTATGATTGATAAAGAAATCAAATGCATAAGAAAACCGCAAACTATTGAAAACATTCCTAAACAAGTAAAGGGATCTGTAAAGGAAGTATTAAGTCGATTTGATGAAAGAAATGTGCTAGAAGATCTGAAAGAGGATTTAGCTTTAGAAAAAATATGGGATCGAGAGATTGCGGTATTGTCAGGAGGCGAACTCCAGAAGGTTGCTATAGCAGTGGCAATTACAAGGGAAGCAGATATCTATCTATTTGATGAACCCTCCTCATTCTTGGATATCAATGAACGATTGCGTACGGGGAGAGTTATTCGTAGTTTAATTGATGACAAGAAAACTGTAATTGTTGTGGAACATGACCTTGCTGTTTTAGATTACCTATCTGATTATGTCACAATGTTTTATGGGAGTCCGTCTTCATATGGTATTTGCTCACTACCTTATTCTGAGAAAGAAGGAATTAACGTTTTCTTAGATGGATTTATTCCTTCAGAAAACATGAGATTTCGTAATTATTCAATTAAAATAAAAAAATCATCAGAACGAACTGCCCAACTTGACTCTGATCCTCTTTTATCATATGACGATCTCTCAAAAGAGTTTGATCGGAGTAAATTCTCTCTTGATGTTCGAGGGGGCACAATTCATCAGAATGAAATAATAGGCATCCTTGGACCGAATGGAATTGGGAAAACTACATTTATAAAGATGTTAGCAGGATTAGAAAAACCTTCTACAGGTATTGTGGTAAAACAAAAATTAGTGGGAAGCGAAATTACAAATCATAACGAAGATGGGGAGGAGTCTGTTTTACGAGTTGCTTATAAACCTCAATACATTTCCTTAGATTCTGATCTATCAGTAGAAACATACTTGTTGAAGAAAGGGGGTTCAATTGTTGCTACTCCACAGTTTAAAAGCGAAAATATCAAAGCATTTGGACTTGAAAGTCTCCTTGATCAGCAAGTTCGTTATTTAAGTGGGGGAGAAAAGCAAAAAGTGGCAATAGTTGAAACTTTAGCTCAGTCTGCTGATTTGTACCTATTCGATGAGCCTTCAGCATTTCTCTCAATCGAGGATAGATTAAATGCTGCAAAATTAATAAGAAGGATGATTCAATCACATCATGCCGCCGCTTTCATTGTCGAACATGATATTGTTACTCAAGATTATGTTTCTGATAGAAATATAGTTTTTCTTGGTACTCCAGGAGAATATGGAAGAGCTTATGCTCCTTCTGCAGTTAGAACAGGGATGAATCGATTTTTGGGGAATTTAAAAGTTTCTTTTAGAAGAGATCCGAAAACAGGTCGTCCTAGAGTTAATAAATTTGATTCAAAACTCGACCGAGAACAGAAAAGCCAGGGCGAGTACTATTATGAATAGTGAGATTACTACACGGAATTTTATCACACTCTTTCATGCGAATCAATGTGATCGGCGGAAATGTACAGGAACTAAAACATGGCAGCTCTATAAAACAAACAAACTCCCATTTATTGAACAATTTCGGTTTGTAAAGCGGATTACACAAATCCCCAGATTTTCAATCGTACTGAATCCTTTATCCGAAACTAAGTTGACAATTGCCGATCAGCAACTATATCACCGTTTTGGAATTACCGTTCTTGATTGCTCATGGAATCAGGCAGAGGATATTTTTTCAAAGAGTTTTCCAAATTCACGATCACTTCCACGTTTAATCGCGGCAAATCCTGTAAATTATGGCAAACAGGCTAAATTAAGTAGTGTAGAAGCATTAGCAGCTTCACTGTATCTTCTTACTACACCTGATTTGGCAAATAAGGTACTTTCGTATTTTAAATGGGGAAATCAATTCATAAAACTAAATCAAAATCTTCTTACTGATTATCTTTCCTGTATTAATTCTGATGAAGTCGCTCAAGTTGAAAAGGAGTATTTCTAACTCATAGCCTAGTTGTTTCTAAGGATTGAAACATAATTCGCTTAGAAACAATTATGTTCATCTCATAATAATAATCATTTAGCCTTAAATTCCCTAATTACAAGCTATTTCTTGAGTGTTCATTATATGACAGCAGATAAACCTGTAAAAATAACATTGCTTGGTGTTAAACAGTCTAAACCAGGAAATAAGTTCATTTTTGTGGGTGAAACAGAAGGATGTTCCGACTGTCGACTCCGTGGAGCATGTTTAAAACTCGAGAAAGGTAGGGTATATGAGGTCCAGGATGTTAAAGAGACTATTCATGTCTGTAATGTATTTGATGAGGGTGTGAAAACTGTTGAAATTGTTGATCCCTCATACCAAGTTAGTACAGGAGCTAAACTGGCAATAGAAGGAGCAACGATATCATTCACTCCAAGAGAATGTGATATCATAGAGTGTCCCAATCATTATTTTCATTGCCGTCCCTCTTTCTTACCTGAAGGAGAAAAATTACGCATTCTTGAAATTACTAAAGATACAATGGAATGTCCTCATGGATATCAATTAAAATTAATAACTGCCGACAGAATGGAAAACTCTAACTCGTAAAAAGCCCCAGAGGGAAATTCATGCCTATATTAGAAAATGATTGGATTAAAATTAATTATACTGGCCGTCTAAAGGAAAATTCGAAAGTTTTTGATACAACTCTCGAAGCAGTTGCACGCAAAGAACACATCTTTGATGAGAAAAGAGGATACAGTCCATTATTATGCCGAGCGGGTGATGAAAAATTCCTAATCCCTGGGTTAGCACGCCAATTAGTAGGAATGGATCTTGATAAGCCCCAAACATTTGAAATTCCAGTCAAAGACGCTTACGGGGATAGAGATGCAAGTAAAATTGAAATGGTGCCTACAAAGCGACTTAGAAAAGCAAATATTGATCCACGAGTTGGGAACCGCGTTCAATTGGCAGGTAGATCTGGAACTATCATTTTTGCAGGCGGAGGACGAACAAGGGTTGATTATAATCATCCGTTAGCAGGAAAAAAGTTAGTTTTTGATGTCACGATAGTTGAACAACTTGCTGAAGTCGAAGATATTCAAAAAGAAATCATTTCTCGTCGTCTTACTGGTGTAAATCTCGAGGAAGTAGCCATTGAAACTTCAGAAGACCCAAAATCCATTACCATCTCCCTTCCAAATTACTTAATATTTATGGAGGGATTGGCAATTGCTAAATATACCTTGGGAACGGATCTCCATGAATTTCTTGATTTTGAAGTTGTTAAATTCCAAGATGTTTTTGACTATCAGAAAAAAGAAGAACCTATTGAAGAAGATTCATCACTAGAAGAGGAAGCCTCTTCCGAAGAAGAGTAGGAACCTCAAAAATAAGAAATTAAGAACGAGAAAATAAGCAAATTTTCTCTCGTGAACAAATTAAAAAATTCGAAAGCTTAGAGGAGTAGAAAAACATCCTCACTTAGCTTTAATTTTCGGAACATATTTCTTGGTCCATTTAAACTTCCGTGGATCACGTTTGAAGTCCAATAAGGAACGTTGACATTTCCGACTACAAAATCGAACCAGTTGTCCGTTTTTACGAACAAAAGACATACCAGTTCCTGGTTCAACCTCATGGCCGCAATAAGTGCACTCGTATAATCTAACCATTGTATCTACCTTCTTCTTTTTATGGACGTTTCAAGTTCCGGGCTTCTCTTTCTGTTTCTCTTAAGAGGAGCGTATCACCTTTTCTTACAGGTCCTTTTACATTGCGTACGATAATTCGGCCGCGATCACGACCATCTAAGACACGTACACGAACTTGAGTGATTTCTCCTGTTACGCCTGTACGTCCAATAATCTGCAATACTTCAGCTGGAATACTGATATTATCCTCACTCATTCAAGCAGGCCTCTTAAATTCCAGCTAGCTCCTTAATTCGAGCTGCAAGATTATCGATTTTAGCTTTTGATTCGCCTTCATTGATAATTGAACAGCTGGCTGTTTTTACACCAAGATTACTAGCATTTCCCAGAATCTCTTTACTAGTCACATATAGATATGGGATCTTTTTATCTTTACACAGGAGGGGAATGTGTGCTACAATTTCAGGTGGGTCTACATCTAATGCTAGGAATACTAGCTTAGCATTTCCACGTTCGATACTTTTTGTCGTTTCATTCGTACCTTTTCGAATATTGGATGGATCAGCACTAACCGCCTCCAATACCGTCAAAGCATCATTTTCAAGCCCTTCAGGCTGTTCATAATTTACATAGAATGGTTTACTCATGTTTATTTCGACCTCCAGGGTCTAGGACGTAAGAAATTCCACTTCATCTGAAAAAGATAGAGCAAAATATTTCTAATTTCGGTTTAAATTCAACCCAATCCTTGGTCGGGCAATTGAATCAGCCTAAATTCAAAGATAAAAAGTTTTAGCTCAAGTTTTATTCCGAATTCATCTTTATCCTAATTTCTCTTGAGTTTTCTATTCAATTTGGTCGAGAAGAATACTCTCTTGGATCAATTCCATAAGCTCTTAACAAATCAGCCGTTTTTCCAGAGATAATAAGAGGTACTGATTTTAAATCTTCAATGGTTTGGCATCCAGTTAAGAAACAGGTCAGTTTTATTTGATAAGCTATTTCGTCAATATATTTCAGCGATTTTTCGATCGAATGATCCTGTATAGCAAAAAGGAATGGAATAGCCATTCCAGCGGCATCTGCTCCAAGCGCTAGAAGTTTTGCAACTTCCATTCCATTTCTAACACCCCCAGATCCAATTATATGCCCGTTAAACGATTCTTTTGCAAAAATAGTACTGATTGCTGTAGGAAGTCCCCAATCCCAAAAGACTTCTCCTGCTTTCTTATATATTGGATCTTCTGCCCTAATAGATTCAACACCAGCCCACGATGTACCCCCCGCACCTTGAATATCAATTCCTGAAAAACCTGATTTCTTCAATCGTGTAATATCAAATCGACTAAATCCTGAACCTACCTCTTTTGCAATAATCGGAGTTGAGGATTCATTAATTAGCTGTGTAACCTTTTCAATCAATTCGTGAAGGTTTGTATCACCATCAGGTTGTATTGATTCTTGTAATGGATTAAAATGAAATGCAATTGCATCTGCGCTAATCATTGAAACGATATCTTTCAAATCCGTTGAATTCAATCCTTCTACTATCTGTCCTGCACCAATATTACCAATTTTAAGCGTCTTAGGGGCATTTTTTTTCACAATTTCAAATGATTCTCGAGCTTGAGTATCTTCCAGGGCAGCTCGTTGACTTCCGACACCCATCCCTATTCGTGTTTTTTCTGCTACCTGGGAAAGAAAATCATTAAGTTGTTGTGCAAATGAATGGCCACCAGTCATACCTGAAATGATCAATGGAAATTGTAATTTTTTTCCAAAAATTTTTATTGATAGATCTATATCTTCCATATTGAGATCTGTAGTCGCATGATGTACAAAAGAAATATCTTCCAAACCTGTGGTTATATTACGACTTTGAACATCATGTTCAAGACATATCTGTAGATGAGCGAGTTTGCGTTCAGAAGTCATGGTATTTTCTTTTTTCTCATCAATTTCCTGAGGTGAGTTCTTAGATTCCATTCCTGGTACACTTCTTAATGGTATTTTTGGCTATTAAAATAATTATTCGGATTCTAGGACACTATTCCATCGTGTATATTTATCATTGGGTATATTGAAACAATCCAATATCTTACCCGAAATAAAATCGAATAAATCCTGAATCGTTTTTGGCTGGTGATAAAATCCAGGACTAAGAGGAAAGATTATTGCACCATATAAAGAAAGTTGATTTAGATTATGGAGACATCCTGGACTTAAGGGAGTTTCTCGGATTCCGATAATTAATGGTTTTCTCATCTTTAACATTATATCTGCTGCTCGAGATATTAGGTTTCCAGTATTTGCTGTTGCAATATTGCTAACAGTTTTGACCGTGGCTGGAATTACAACCATACCATCAACAATCGTAGAGCTACTTGAAATTGCTGCACTCATATCATTCTCTTTATAAAGATGGTCAGGCAACTGTTGAAAATCGTCTAATGTGCTAAATGACTCATTCTCTATTAGATGTTTCGCCCATTTACTAATAATGACATGAGTCTCAACATCATGAGAGGATAGAGCTTTTATTACTTCAATTCCATAATCTATTCCAGAAGCTCCGGTTAAAGCAACAATAATTTTTTTAGGCTTCAATAAATCAATCTCCAGTATAGACCTAACACTTGAAATTCTTTGGTTTAATAAAATGCTACTACGGAAATAACTTCATTATGATTAAATCAATTTTATTGAGATTAATTAAATAATATTTGTTCTACATACTCTTTATGGTTATGATGTTAATGAAAGCAACTGCAATTGCAAATTCCAATATTGCACTAGTAAAGTATTGGGGAAAAAGAAATTCCGATTTAATGTTGCCTCACAATTCGAGTGTCTCAATGACATTAGATAATCTTAATACAATGACAACAGTGGAGTTTAGTGAGAATTTTTCCGAATATGAGTTGAAAATTAATGGGAAAACTGCAAAGGGTGAAGAATTAAAAAGAGTAGCAACGCACCTAGACCTCTTGCAGGATTCATCCCCTCAGAAAAGATTTGCAAAGATTATGAGCGAAAGTAATTTTCCTAAAAAAGCTGGATTAGCTAGTTCGGCCTCTGGATTCGCAGCTTTGACTTTAGCAGGGACAAAAGCTTTGGGCCAAAATCTTACATTGAAAGAATTAAGCATTTTATCAAGAAGAGGAAGTGGGAGTGCGTCTAGAAGTATTCTTGGAGGATTTGTTGAATGGATTAAAGGTTCTCTATTAGATGGCTCTGATAGTCATGCTATCCAAATTGAAGAAGAAGGACACTGGCCAGAGCTTTCGATGATTGTTACTATTATATCAACTGAGGAAAAAAAGGTCTCCTCTCGTGCTGGGATGAGTCAAACAGTGAAGACTTCCCCTTTTTATGATGCATGGTTGGACACAATTGAGTCTGATGTTGAAAAAATGAAACAAGCAATTACAAAAAAGAATTTCACTTTATTAGGAAAAATTGCTGAAAATAATGCGCTTAAAATGCATGCAACCATGCATACAACAATTCCACCCATACTATATTGGGAATCAGGGTCATTATCCATTATGAAAGAAGTATTAAAGCTCCGAGAGGAGGGAACTGAATGCTACTTCACTATGGATGCAGGACCACAGGTAAAAATTTTATGTCAACAAAAGGACTTAGAAACAATAAAATCAAGGGTTACTGAATTAGATTTAGTTAAAGATATTATAATTTGCCATCCAGGTGGCGAGGCAAGATTAATTGAAGACCATTTATTTTGAAATTCTGATGGAAGTCAAATCATGATTACTGTTTCAGCACCTGGTAAACTTATGCTCTCGGGTGAATGGAGTATACTAGAGAAAAATGTTAGGTGTATTGTTCTTGCAGTTCAACAGAGAGTTTTTGCCGCAATTCGACCTGAAGAGAGAATATCTATTCATTTGAAAGATTTTAACTTAACCTCAAGATGCCACTACTCTGACGGGGGTCTTTCTTTTAATATCGAGGATGGAAGACTAATTTTTGCAAAACACGCAATCGAATCTGCTCTAAGATATTTAGAAACGAGAAATATTCCGATACAACCTTTTTACTTGGAGACCTGGGGAGAAATCAGCATGGTAAAGAATGAGGAAACAGGACAGAAAATGAAGGTAGGGTTCGGGAGTAGTGCAGCTGCTGTTGTGGCAATTATAGCTGCTGTATTACAATATCACACTGATTCTAATTTCACACAGCAAGATAAAGAAGTAATTTTCAAACTCAGCATAATTTCCCATTTCTTAGGGCAAGGAAAACTCGGATCTGGATTTGATGTTGCCGCATCCACATTTGGTGGAGCTCTTATTTATAGGAAATTTGATCCAGACTGGCTACAACAGAAGATAACAAATGAACCCTTGAGTAAATTAGTCAATGAAGATTGGCCTCTATTGCAATACATACCAATAAGCTTGCCAGCAGAACTTGTGATGATGGTTGGGTTTACGGGAACGAGTGCTTCTACAACAAAACTAGTTCAAGAAATGAAGCTGTATAAACAGAAATATCCTGATGGTTATTTTACTATAATTTCTAGAATTGCCGATGTAACTGAACAATTAATAGAAGCCATTAAATCCAAGAATCAGTTATCAATCCTAAAATTACTCGACCAAAATAGAATTTTATTAGAAGAATTAAGTTTTGCCTGTTCGTGTCATTTGGAAATAGAAGCCCATCAAATCATGAGTCATACAGCTTCAAAATATGGAGCTGTAGCTAAATTTTCAGGTGCAGGAGGCGGAGATTGCAGTGTCGGAGTTTGTTTTAATGAATTAGATGCCGCCATAATTATCGAAGAATGGACAAAAAATGGGATTATGCCAATTGATATTGAATTTTCAAACGAGGGATTAAAAATAGAAAAAGAGTAGAAGAGATCTAAATTATCTCTACTACTCCGTTTGTACCATCAACGTATAATTTCATTCCAGTTTCGATTTTGCTGACATCTATTTGATCAACACAAGGAATTTCAGAAATTATCGTGCCTACCGCAACGATCGCTTCACAATCATTAAGAACCAGTGCTTTTGGACCTTTTCCTGTCATAGCCATTTGATAAATCACATAAGATCCTACTGTGGATCCTTTACCTGAAGGAAACACAAGAATCTTTTCATTGATACTTATTCCTTCCAATTCATGCCCTTTTTCGACAACAACACCAGTTTCTGGATCGACACCGCCATAAAACGAAATACTGTCTTTTGTAACTAAAGCCTCGCCTGTAGCTTCTCCTTTATAGATTTTTCGACCTGTTAATTTCATTATGATAAAGCCTCCTCAAGACATTCATCCATTGACATTAATTTCACTGCAAACTTGTTCCGTCCTGATCCATAGTAACACATCTTTGCAGAATCAGAGGCCAAGCCATGAAAACGCCCTTTGATCGGGGCCACTACACAGCAGGTATCCGCTGCAATTTTTGCACCAGAATCTTCAATCAGCTTCGTGAATCCCATTCGATCAGCGATTTGTTTGGTTGGTCGAGCAGTGGTGATCCAGACTTCCTTCTTGGGGTTAATTGATTTTCCTTCTAACTTCTTGGCGATATACTCTAATTCCTTGAGGGAGGCATGAGGACAACCTAAACTAATGAAATCAATTTCGGTCTCATCGTCTAAATCTCCAAGAGCTTTCTTCATATCTTCCTCGGTAACAGTCTCTACTGTGTCAGGAACTTTGTTAACTCGATTTGGAGTAATATCTTTCATGTGAAATAACGCAACACCACCGTAAGTGGCATATGAGGCACAAAAGGATTTCAGCTCTTCTACTGAAGCCTTGGGGATCCCAGTAATATAAGTAATTTTTTTACCAAATCGATCTCCAAGTACTTTACCTAAGGCCCCGAATCGATAGGTATCCTTCACCTCGCATTTGACTTCGACAGTGAGTTCTGGTTGTCGATTTTCCTCAAGGTGAAATCCGTATTCAGGAGTCTTTCCAACAAGAGCGGCACTTAATGCACTTGGTCCTCCTTCACGATTGGTTTTGGCACCTAACACCGAATTGGCATAACAAACAGCAGAGCTCTCACTCCAGGAAATATGCTGGCCGTATGCAGGAAGATTGCCATATAGATAGGGAGTACAAGAACATGTCGTTATCACGCCCAACCTCCCAAAAGCCTCTATTACTCGTTGTTGATTTTCTGCGAACTCTTCACTAATAGCTAATTTACGCCATTCTTCTAAATCCATTCCTGCTGGATTTAAGGTCGTGAAAACCCGAACCTTTCCATCTTGTGCCATATTTTCAAGCCAAGATAGACCTGGTTCGTTCAAATTTGCATAACTCACACCAGCAATTTGTACAGAGGTAATATCAATTAATTTCTCGGCTCCGTAAATTTCTCCAAGAGTGATGAGAATATCCATAGCAGTTTGCGTTGCTTTACCGTATTTCCCTGCCGCCATATCTTGTTCTTCACGTGTTAATTCCATACCTAAACCTCTTTATTCATCTAAGTAGTCTTTTAAATCCACTTTAGGGAATTCTGCTCGTGCAAAGCTTTTACCTTTAGTTTTAAGGGGAGCAGTTAAGTCAAACCCAATTTTATTTGTAAGTTTCGTTCCGGGTTCGGCACTGGGATCTAAGCTTGATCCAGGTTCTTTTCCAATATCGACTAAATCTCTCTCAGCTTGAAAACGAGTCGCCATTGACCATTCTACATCGAGAGGGTCATAAATATTGATGTCTTTGTCAACAACAAAGACGTGCTTGCAGCTTCGATGTCCTTGAAAAGCTGCATGGATTGCTGTTTTGCCATCCTCTTCTTGTTTCTTATCAATTTTAACAATTGCATGCAACCAGGAAGAGCCACCAGGATTTACATTTACATCAATACAGGTTACTCCTGCTTCGTTCACAGTTTTGAAAATCGTGGGTTCACGTGGCATTCCCATCAAGACTTTATGTTCTAATGCCCCAGGAATCAATGCTTGCCATATTGGATTCTTCCTATGGGTAATATTTTTTACTTCAAACACAGGTTCGTCCCGAATAACATCGTAAGTTTCAGTTAAATCAATGAATGGTCCTTCATCTGATCGGTCTTTCATAAATACCCGCCCTTCAAGTACTACTTCGCAACCCGCAGGTATTAGAACATCAACAGATTTTGCTTTCACCACTTGAGTCGGAGCTAAGGCATTTGCAATTTCTAGTTCATTTATTCCAGTTTTTACTGAAGTTGCTGCTGCCACTAGAACATTAGGTGTATTTCCCACACAATAAACTGCATCTACTTCTCCAGTTCTTTCTAGAAATTTATAGAAATCTCTTCCCTTAATGATTCTCGTACTCATTCGGTTTTTTGAAAACTGCATGGCCCGATGAAAATCTAAGTTCTGCCCATATTCGGGATCTTTAGTCACAACAACTGCAGATGAAATATAACGGCCTCCATCTCTCTCATTATGTTTTAAGATAGGTAACTTGTCTAAATCCACTTGTTCCATGACTACTTCTTGACATGGAGCACTTGTAACCTCTTCAGGTGGACTCCTGTTATCTATGGCTTCCGTTAATTTTGGTATGAGTTGATCGGTAGAGATTCCAAAATAATCTGCGATACTTATTTTCGTACTAAAGATATTTCCTGCAACACGAAAGTCTGGATACCCCTTTACATTTTCAAATAAAATAGGGGTTGGTTCAGCTGTTTTCAACACAGCAGCTGCCTCGATATCTATATCAACATTCTTTTTAATTTTAGTAATTCCATTCTTCTTTTCTAATTGAGTTACATACTCTCGAAAATCCATTTTCCATTACACCTTCGTTATTGGATACTAAATTTAAACTCCAATTTTTGTTTTCCAAGCTGCAAATCCTGCATCCTTCAATGCATTGTAAACTTTATCTTGAAGATCTGCTCCTGGAGTTAATGCATTAATATTTCCTCCGCGTCCTGTACCTGTAACTTTAGCGCCCAATGCGCCTGCATCGGTAGCAATTTTTACCATCTTATCCAATTTTTCATTAGAAACAGTAATTTTTTGTAATAACTCATGATTTTTATTCATGAGCTTGCCTACCTTCTCTAAATCCATCATCTCGAGTGCGTGACGTCCATCCTTAACTACTGATTTGTACTCTTTGACTATCTCCTCAAACCACTTGGGATTCTCTTCTTTCTTTTCACGCACATCAGCAACAACGACACTCGTATTCGCAGTCATTCCTGAACTGGCTATCACCATGTCAACAGGCTTGGAAAGTTTGATGGTTTCCATCGTATTCGGACCCCCGTGTAGGTTTTTCACAAAATAGACTAATCCTCCAAATGTTGAAGCTGTGTTATCAATCCCACTTGGAGTTCCATGATACCCTTTTTCTCCTTCGTAAGCCGATTCATTTATCCGAGTGTCATCCCATCCCATTTGGAATTCGTCACTGATTGCCCTCGCTAATGCTACACAACTCGCTGCAGATGCTCCCACACCACTGGCACAAGTTAAATTTCCACCTAGAGTGATTTTTAATTTTTCTTTATCGAGATCTACGCCCATAAAGGTTAAAACATTTTTTATCGAAATTTTCTGCTCGTCAAATTTCTTTTTTTTATACCCTGGCACTTCAGGCCGATTATCACTCAGTTCATATCCCTTACCCTCTTCAATTTCAACGATTGCTTCTGTGAAATCTCCAATTGCAGAAGCCATGGCAGGCAAACCATAAACTACAAAATGTTCGCCGAAAAGTATCGTTTTACCAAATCCAGAACCTTTTCCCATTTTTATTTTCCACCTAAATCTTATCTTAGCCAAATTTCCTTGTTATTGGATGAATTAATTGATCTTTATCGATATTTTCAGATGAAAGTTTTTCCTCACTTGTCTTTTTTTGTCTAGCTAACTGAGAAAAGTTGAAAAAAAAAAGGATATCTGCGTATAAGTATGAGAACTCTGTTAGATTTCGATTTAAATGCCAAAGTTTGCTTGACTCGTGTCGATTTCAATTGTCCGCTTGATGATGATAAAAAAATACAAGATTTCACCCGAATTAAAGCACACGCTGAAACTATTAAAGCTATTTCGGATAAGCTTGGAAAAACTGTCATAATTGCCCACCAGGGGAGGCCAGGAAGCTCAGATTTTAGTAGTTTGGCACAACATTCAGAGAAACTACAGTTAGTTTTATCCGAAAAGTACAAAGTTGACTTTATTGACCAGACGCATGGAGTAGAGGTAGAACAGAGGATATCTAGAATGGATCCTGGTGATATCCTTGTTCTTGAAAATGTACGACAAGTAGAGGGGGAAACACAAAGCAAATCACCTCAAGAACATGCTGAAAATGTGTATATCAAGAGTTTATTGAAAGTTGGGGATATTTTCATTAATGATGCCTTCTCAGCTGCTCATCGCTCACATATGAGTCTAATTGGTTTTACAGGATTATTACCCTCGGCTGCTGGCCTCATAATGGAAAGAGAAGTCTCCAATCTCCAACGTGTTGTAGATAATCCTCAAAAACCGTGTGTATTCATATTAGGAGGAGTGAAACCTGAAGATTCATTCAAAGTTGCTGACCATGTATTAAAAAATGATATTGCAGATGCGGTCTTAACAGGAGGAGTGATATCTGAAATATTGTTGATTGCAATGGGAAAAGCGTTAGGGACACCAACCATGGATTTTCTAAAAAATAAAGACCTACTAAAGTTTGTTGATCCAGCAAAAAAGCTTCTCTCTGAATTTTCAGATAAAATTGAAATACAACAAGATTTTGCCGTTGATGAGAACGGACGTACTAACTATAATATGGATGATCTTCCTCTCGATGCTTCTATCTTAGACATTGGTGAAAAAACTATTCAGTATTATGCAGAGATAATTCAAAATTCTTCAACCTCTGTTTTTAATGGCCCCATGGGTAAATTTGAGGATCCAAAATTCGCAAAGGGGACTTTAGAAGTGTTTAAAGCCATGAGTAACTCGAATGGATTTTCTCTTGCGGGGGGTGGACATAGTATTTCCATTTTGGAGAAGAATAAAATTTCACTCTCGTACATGAGTACCGCTGGAGGAGCAATGATCCGTTTTCTTATGGGAAAGACGCTTCCTGCCATAGATGCTCTTCACACAAACGAAAAACAGTTTTCAATCGAAACCTAGTTCGAGTGATACTTAACACTTCCTATTTTATCCAGAATAGTTATTGAATGACGAATCATATGCAGATTCCTTAATGTTGGTCAGTTACTTCTAAAATCATGAAGTACTACAGATTCTGTGGTCAGAAGTGAAAAATTTTCATTATATCGGAAGAGATAAAAAAAGAGAATAGTATAAATATCCTAAATTCAGTAAAAAGTTGAGTTTAGTATGGTTAAGTCTGAAGAAGTTGAACAAATTCAAAATGATTTAGAATTAGTAACTAAAACCGCTAAAGTATTAGCTACTAAGTTAGAAAAGATATCTCAGCGAATAGATGAGATTATGACTTCTTTGAAGACGGCAGACGGAGGTTCGAGACCAACTGCCCAAACAACGGTTTCTAAAGCGGCACCTATAGCGAAAAAACCTGTCCAAGCCACTCCAGCTGTACAACCAGTCCCTCAAAGACCGAAAAGGACAGAGTCATTTGATAGTACAAGTACTAAAGCGGGAAGGTTTCTAGACGCGTTTTTAGGTCAACTTCAGGAGCTTAAAAGAGGGAGAGAAATTTCGGAAGTATTATCTCGGCTTAGAGATCAAGTCATGCAATCTGCCGAAGTAGGTTTTCATCCAGCATTTCATGAAATGGGAAGAGAAGCAAGTCGATTAAAAAATATGAGTATTATAACCGAGGAAGAGAGAGAAGCGTTAATTGAAAAGGTCTATGATTGGAAAGATCGTATCGGGTAACTTCATTTCAAATTTGTAAGTTTATTTCTTCACCCTGATCTTACATGACTCCCACATTTATTGCAGAAAAAGGCATTCCCTGGGAGGGTAGATCCACAGGATGAACATTTACGTTTATTATCCATATAAGAAGGGGCGGATGAAAACACAGGTTCCTTCTCGTTTTCATTTTTTACTGAAAACGGACTGGAGCTAAATGGTGAAAAAGCAGGGGGCGAAGAGTCTTCAAGAGATGAATCAAAAAAGGAAGGTTCAGGACTAGGAGGTGTAGAAACTCTGTCCTCTGCGAAATCCACTCGACTTGCTAGGCTATCTATTTTATCAGAAATTTGAGACATGAGGGGGAGAAAAGGACATGTAGCTCCCTGGCCAGTATCCATTGAAGGTGAAATAGAAGAAGATTCGGGGCTGATAAGCTTAAATCCGATCCGTAATCCCTCCGTTTTTTCATTGATGGCTATACCTTGCTCAAGTAGTCCTCGGATTACTTCTTTTGCCGAATAAGATCGGCCGCGAATTAGAATCCTTCCGGAGACTTGATCAAGGGGTTGATTCATACCTTTGAGTCCTCATTACAAAATATCCTAGCTGAGATAATAAGAAAAAATATCACGCGCGTATTATTGAATATATATGATTGGCTAGGAATTATTCATTACTCACTACTTTTTTTTTTAATGGTGTAATTAATCCTTAGACTAAAGAATCTAAAAGAAATTTTAAAAGAACAATTAAACACTAATGTATTTAATTATACTTTAATCCCTCGCAAGATAATCGCTTAACAACACTACTCCTGACAATAACGCAATGTTTTTAATTTCAAATTACGAATTCCTTGAGAACAACATTTTTGAAAATGAATAATTTTTAAAAGGATTAGCTGAAAAGACTAGAAGTGACAAAAAGAAGCATATTTCTAACGTTGAGGTGAAAAAATGCCTGCTGCTTTTGTATTAGTTAATGCCGAAATTGGATCAGAAGATGATGTATTAGATGAGTTAAAAAGTACCAAGGGTGTTGTTGGTGCTTGGATAGTTTACGGTGTTTACGACATCGTTGCTAAAATTGAAGCAGATTCTATGGAAAAACTCAAGGAAGTTATTACTACAAATATTCGTGGCCTTGAGAATGTTCGTTCAACCTTAACAATGATTGTTGTTGAAACGGCAAATCAATAGCAAAAAGATCGGTAATAGATGACTGAATAGACTTTTCATATTAAACCCGTCTGTTTAGTCTCATTTGTCAATCTTTTCTCTTTTTCTATAGGAAAAGACATAACTCTTAATTTGTTTTTCTCACGAATCAAAAACATTATTAGTTAATTCAACTTAAATCAAATTAGCTAAGTTAGGTGAATTTATGAAACAGATTCTGACCGATGTTTATTGGCTTCTAGGCCAAGGTTTTGACTGCAATGTATTCATTATTGATTCAAGGCAAGAATCAATTATGATAGATACAGGTGCCGGTAGTGTTCTTAATCAAAGATTTAGCACCGCCTCATCAAATATTGAAACTCTTAAACGGGCGATAGATACCAAAAGAATTAAACACATCTTTCTCACACATGGTCATATTGATCATATTGGAGGAATTTTATCTCTCCAATCTGAAGTAGATTGCATGATATCGGCATCATCTGAAGAAGCTTTACAGTTATCTTCTGGTAACAGTCCCTATCTTGATCCAATCATGAATTCAACCTGCTCTCCGCTTAAAATTACCAAAAAATATGATGAAGGAGACACAATCGCGGTGGGAGATTACAATTTCCAAGTATTTGAAACTCCAGGACATACCAAAGGATCTTTATCTCTTTATGAACCTGAAAAGAAAATACTCATTAGTGGTGATACTGTCTTCCCTCAAGGATCCTTTGGAAGAACGGATCTTCCCTCTGGTTCCAGTTCAGAGCTTTTAAAATCATTAGAACGTTTATCAAATCTTGAAATCCATGTCCTACTCCCAGGCCATATGCCACCAGTTATTTCACAATCACCCCTTAATTCTGTCAAAGATTCATTTAGAAACGCGCAAATGATGCTTTCCTATTATTGAAATAATCTCATTGCAAGTATCCTCAATATTCCTATCATCATTTTGAATTTCAAACATAATATCTTGAGGATAAAATTCTGAAAACTCATAGAACAAGATATTCATAATTTCAGCCTCTAAATTTGATTCAATTTTCTCATTTGAGTAATCTCGTGATTCTAGTCTTTTCCTCAGGATGGAGATCGAAGTGTGGAGAATAATAATATAATCAATTGGTAAACCTAGTAGAACCATTCCGCTAGAAATGCAAATTTTTTTGTTAGCTTTCAGTTTCTTGAATAGATTTTGAGTTAAAAGTTCATCATCAACAATTAACGTATCGCGATCGATGTCATAACCAAGATACAACCCTTCTTCAATGATAAGATCGTTTATCTCTAGAAAATCTAAATCAAGATTGTAAGATAGATTTTTTGCAATAATTGTCTTACCTGTACCTGGTGTACCGGTAATATATATCCGTAATACAGAACTATCACTCATGACAACCAACCATTGTCTATCTGTCGATTTAAGACTTAGTATATTCCCGAATCTTCTTTATGTAGGTTTAAATTATTATATTAATAAAGAGGTTGTAGAGAAGAGACGATTCTATCCCGCGAATGGTTATGTATTGTGAGCTCAATAATTTCAATTGTAGCAGAAAAACCCTCTATCGCAAGAGCATTAGTTAGAGCATTCTCTATCGTTTATAAAATGAAATTTGAAAGCCGAAAAGGTCAAACGCGTTATAATTATATCTTTGAAGCCTCATTAGAAGACCAAAAAGTAACTTTTACAATTGAGACGACAGAATACCGATTAAAAAAGGGGGATATATTACTAATCTCGAGTGTTACTGGGCATATTCTCAACTTTGACTATCCTCCACCCTTCGATAAAGATACAAATTGGCATAATTCTGATCCGATTGAAATGGTCGAAATTGAGCCAATTGAAAAAGCGATTCATGAGAGTATGGTTGACCATGTTACTCATATTGGAGCGCTTTCTAATGTATTAATAGTAGCAACAGATTGGGATGGCCATGGAGAAGTGATAGGTCGAGAAATTGTAGAGGTAGCAAGCAGAGAAAATAAGAAAATTCGCCATGGTAGGATGAGATTTACAAGTACCAATCCCTTATCTCTTCAACGTGCTTTTGAATCTCAAACTGGATTAAATTGGGACTGGATCCGTCAAGTCGATTCATTAAGAAAACAAGACCTAAGAATGGGATCTTCTATCACCCGATTTTTAACTGTAGGCGTTCAAGATCGAGGTATTCATAATCAGATGATTTCTTATGGTCCATGTCAGACAAGTGTATTGTATCTAATTGCCAGTCGTTATATTGAGAATAAAGCATTTAATCCGGAAGAATTCTGGAAGATATCTCTTAAGATTATTGTGAATGATAAACCTTTGTTCCTTGATTGGCATGGGAACCCATCTAGTGATGAAGAACATGTCGATAATATTCTAAAAAAACTTGAAAATGAAGAAAAGGCAGTCATCAGTGATTTTAATGAAGAAATAGGATCAATTCGAAGACCACTTCCCCTTGATACTGATACTCTTGAAGCAGAGTGTTCCAATTTCTTTAAGGTAAGCCCGAAACAAATTTCTGACATTGCAGAACGCTTATACAATAATGGATTTATTACTTACCCCAGAACTGAAAGTTCCTACTATCTTGAGAAAGATTTAACAAAATTAACGAGCATTTTTACTGATCATACTGAATTTGGAAAGATTGCTCAAGAATGTATTAATCTTGGTGGTGTTACCAAGCCATCTAAGGGGCGTTTTACGAAGGATCATGAACCTATCAAGCCTGTCAAAGCAATAACCAAGAAAGATTTAGAAAAAACATTTACTAAGACTCCTTCAATAATTAACTTGTCGTGGGCAATATATTCGTACATTGTCTGGAGATTTCTAGCAACTGTCCATATTGATGCAAAAACGCTGGATCAGTACATTATTTTATCCGTTGGTGAAGAAGAATTTAAGGGGAAAGGGAAATTGATAACAGAACTAGGTTTTCTCAAGTTTTATCAGTATCGAAATATTGTCTCTTCTGAACTACCAAAATTGGAAAAACACACTGAATTTCCTTTTGAAACGAATAAACATCTTGGTTATACTACTCCACCTCCATTATGGAACGAATCTATGCTGATTCGAAAAATGGCTGAATTAAATCTAGGTACTGATGCAACTCGTTCATCTCACATTGACACAGTTCAAAAACGCAGATATACGACACCAACAGGCACTCAACGGGTTCTAGTTCCGACTCCACTTGGTTTGGCTTTATATAATGTACTTAATGCTCATGCACAAGATTTAATCCTCCCTGAAATCCGAGGAAAAGTAGAAACATGGACACAACAGATAAGAGAACACAAAAAAACTGCTGAAGAAGTAGATAAGTTAGTTATTGATTTAACTACGCAAGGCATCATGGCTATGAAATCTAACGAAGAAGATATCTTTTCAACCTTAACCACAAGTTTTAAAGATATGACTGGTGTAGGTAATATCATGGGGGTGTGTTCAGACTGTGAGGGAGAGTTAGTTCTATTCCAAGGTAAAAAAGGGGCACGGTTCTTAAAATGTATGAATCCTCTCTGTGAAGCAAGTTTCCCTCTTCCAAAAAAAGGAGAATTAACAAAATTAGAGGAAGAATATTGTAGGATATGTAAGTCCACACCTTTATTGGTTACAGTTAAGTATCATAATTGGATTATGTGTCCAGTTTGTTGGACCCGAGAAGCGAGTAAAGATCGCCCTTGGTTTTGTAGTGATTGTAACCGTGAAGAATGCCCGTATTCGGGTTCTTGGAAAGCTAAATCTAGTGACGAGAATTTAGGTAAGTGTCCTGATTGTAATGGAGATTTGTTCCTTCAAATAAAGGAAGATAATGCACGTGTAGAATGCGTTTCATGCAATAGAATCTGGAAAACTCCCAAACTTCGTCCTAAGATGTCTATTACCCTAGGAAAGGCATGTACGCAATGTGGGAGAAAGACCCTTTCAGTTGTAAAACAAGGAAAAAAGCCCTACAGATTATGCGTGTTTTGCTCGCTATTTTATTTTGATGATTATTAAGCAATTTTTGAAAACATAGGAATCCATAAGAATAATCCTCTTTTTGTCTCATTAACTTATTTCTTTCAGATCTCATCCAATCATGAAAATTACTAAACTTCCATTCAAGATGAATAGAATAATATAAAATACTCTGAGGAATAAATAAAATTCATCAACATTCAGTAGTTCGATTAGAACCTGAATGTCTTAAAAATATCTCTTTCAGTGGTTTATATGAGTTCTAATAAAAACTTTGGTAGAGATCCCGCCCCCTCTGCAATTCGCTACCTAGTACTATTGAGTGCACTGGTTTCAGGAGTAACAGCCCTTTCATTTCTTCCAAAATTGGCTGGTTCTAGTACTGCAGAATCAAACTTTTTTACCGGTGCTATTCCTATCTTCACTGGGTTTGCACTGGTTTCTGTTTTCGAATGGTTTTTATTAGGCCGTTCTCGAAAAATGAGAGGCCCTTATGGGTTCGCATTTGCAGTAGAGATATTAAAGACTGTCGGTCTAGGAATAGGAGCAAATGAATATGCTAGAAATGTGGAAGGAGCATCTACTGGAGATTTCTTGCTATTACAATTGACTACATACGCTATTCTCGTTATGCTTGCCCTTACTAAATTTCTGAGGACAAGAATCGAAGAGATTGCACAAAGAGATATTAGTCGACATGTTCTGAATTTATTACCAACAATTCTTGTTATTCTTCTTTTTATGGGAACTTATGTTACCGAAATTGCGGGTCTTGGGACACCTCGTCAACGGCGTAATTTTGATCCATATACGGACAAAATTATTGATTGGAATATGTTTAACACTCCCACATGGGATGCTACTTATATTCTGGAGAATCTATTAGATCAATTTACCGCTGGATTATCTGCTCCTGATGTAATTTTATTTAATGTAACGAGTGATGATCCCACCGATTCGACAGAACCGCCTGCGTATTGGCGAGTATCTAATCTAGATGATTACGTTTATACCGCCAAACCACCTTATACAACTGATTGGAATCCAAGCACATCAGTTAAAAGAGATACATTCACTTACTCTAGTGTTGTACCCTCAGATTCACGAACTGCCCGTTTCAACGTCGAAATGCCTTTAGACCATAATAGTACGTCGGTTGATGTTACTATTCATCCGAGTTTTCCTAATATGTTACCTACAACATGGAATGGTCCTTTGGGTGCATATGTGGCATCAAGTTCTTTCAATCTGTATGATAGTGATGAAGGTTCATTATCTCTTGTAAATCCGGTATCAGAACAGGCAAAAGAAGTGTTTCCCAATGCCGACCCTGAAGATCTCTTTGGAGTTTATGCTAATTTACAGGTTGCTGAAACATCTACTGATGCAGGGCGTTTTGAGTATACTATGGATTATCAAGCTCCTGATATTCAGACAGCAGCTGCGTTCTCCCTTACCAGATCAGATGCGGCCTATCTAAGTTGTGGGATACACCCTGTTACTTGGGAATCGATAAAATCACGTTATCTCCAGATTCCAAGTACTGTTCCAGCGCCTTCTACAACTTATGCTGAATGGGCTCCTACAGTCTATGATACTGCTGTAACATGGAATGATTCTTTCCAGACAGTGTTTGGTCAATCATATGCTAATATGTTAAAATTTGGCAATCAGTCTCAATTTACATTCGATACTGAAATGTGGCTTGGTCAACAACTCGGAGTGATGGCCCATCCTGATGAATATGAGGATTATAATGAATGGTTCCTCAATAGAGGTAGTGGAGTATCTTTACACTTTGCTTCAGCATATACTATTATTAATCGTCTCCAAAATATTCCTTCCCGTGTAGTTATAGGCTATCTAGCGGGAAATGACTCTTATATTTATGGAGGAAAACGTGCTGTCACTTCTCGATTTTTACACGCATGGTCAGAAGTCCTAGTTCCAATAGATCCAAATCCTCTATTACCAGGTGACGAACGGGTTGAATGGATGAGTTTTGATCCTCTTCTAAGCCAATTAGCAGAGCAATATGGTTTCGAACTTCCCACGGATATTATCCCTCCATCCAGCGCTGAACAGACAACTTTTATTCGTGCAGATTATGATCTAGAGACTAAAGGATTAGCACAAGCCTATATTGATCAAGGAATAGCTCAAGCATCAGGTGATTGGCTTTTTGGAAGATGCACGGTAAATAATAGTGTCTTAGGTGATGGCGCAAGTCTCCATGATGGAGATACCGTTATTGTATCTACACGCTTAATTTCGATTCCCTCGGCTGCCACGTGGTTACCTTACCAGAATGAAACAATTGATTTCTATATTGCCACTGATAGTGAAAATGGCACGGGTGATATTGAAACTGTTGGGACCTGGATTGGTACAAAAGAAACTGATAATAATGGAATAGTAACGATTTTATTAACTATCGATATTGGAACACATGGGATAAGAACTGTCCGATTCTATGGCGTAGTGATTCTAGGTTCAGTTAGGAGACTTGCTATATCATTTGCATATGACATTACGTTCTAGGAATAAACGTAGAAATCAATGTCTATTCGTATTTTAATTTCATTTACAGGAAATTTATACCATTAAAACTCTCAGAATTGATACTCTTCCCCACACAACTGTAATTCGTTTCGGCTGAGTTTTTGGATTCAAGTAAAGAATACCTTAAAAAAATCAATACATATAAATATAAGGCAAATTTAGATGATGTTATAGATATACTTGTGTGTCTTATTATAAAACACTGAAACAAGGAGATATCTTTTAACATTAATGGAGCACGATTAAATTATGTCCAAAGATAAAGTATATGGATATGGAATATCTATAATCACAATAATATTACTTCTCTTATACACCTGGTTTCTACCCATTCAAAGCTATTTTCCAGACATTGTAGAGGCTTTTAATCCACTAGGTACAACGCCAATAGATGCAATGTTATGGCCTGTGTACTTGGCAACCCTAATGGTCGGGTTTATCATCGCTTGGATTGGAATAACTATGGCTACTACTCCGCCACCAGAGCCCATTGACCTCGATGATCTAAATCTTGAAGACGAAGACTTTGATGAAGAAGATAAAGATGAAGATTAAATAACTTCACTTTTCCTCTCTCTCTATTTTTCTTATTTTATACAGGGTC
>JAEOTQ010000092.1 GCA_016839785.1 Candidatus Hodarchaeota archaeon
ACCTAGCAAGAAGAGCTACTTGGGTAGTGTGAGTTTTAGTAGCTGCAACCCCTATTTCTGGTCCAGCCTTTGTATAAAGAGCAACTTGACTCAATCTAGGTATTGAAGAGTCAATCACATTGGCTATCGATACTATTTTGGCTCCAGCCTTTCTAGCGGCAGTAAGTCCCTTCATCACATCCAATGTTTCTCCAGATTGGCTTACTGCAATAATACAAGTATTTTCATCAACCAGATGATTGTAAGTATCATATTCCGATGCAATTATGGGATATATTGGTTTATTTTTCAGTAATCGATGGAACTGGTAATAACCAGTAAGACCCGCATGATAACTTGTCCCTGCAGCGAGAATAAATATCTTTTCTGCTTCAAGAATTCTGTCTATAGCTTCTTCAAGAGCGTCCATGTTTACACTTAAAGTGTTCTGTAAGGCAATTGGTTGCTCATGTATTTCTTTTAGCATAAAATGGGGATAACCACTTTTTTGTGCGCTTTCTGCCGTCCATGAAACAATAAACGGTTTCGGTTGAACCCTGAAACCGTTTTTCTCAATATATACAGCCTCTGGTGTCAGAGTAGCTACTTCTCCATTTTTTAATACAATAGCTTTTTTGGTGTATTCTAAAAATGCGGGGATATCGCTTGCAGCAAATTTTGTATCATCATGTATTCCAATAACAAGAGGACTATCTTTGCGAGCTAAGAATATTTTCGTAGGGTCTGCTGTATGAATTAAGGTTATTGCGTAAGTTCCTTCAATCTTAGATAAGGCCTTTTTAAAAGCATCAATCACCGCGTTGGGGCCTTTTTCTGATTTAAATTCCTCCTCTATCAGATGCGCAAGAACTTCTGTGTCTGTCTCTGATTTAAACTTATGGCCTTGTTTCTTTAGATCATTTCGAAGAGACAAATAGTTATCAATAATTCCATTATGAACTAACATTAAGGAATCTGAACAGTCAGCATGAGGATGTGCATTTATTCGGGTAGGTGGCCCATGAGTTGCCCATCTTGTATGTCCAATCCCAGTACTTCCCTGGAGTGATTCAAATGGTAATTTACTGGTAACCTGATCTATAGTCCCTGCATCTTTCATTGTTTGAATTTTTCCCTCACTGATTGTTGCAATGCCTACACTGTCATAACCCCGATATTCTAGTCGTTTTAAGCCTGAAGTAATCATTTTTGAGACATTGGTTTTTTTGCGAGTAGTGATAGCAATGATTCCACACATATGCAGTACTTCCACCCTGAAAGGAGATGAAGTGAATGAATAGAAAATATTCTGTCGTTAATTTCTACAATGATGGTTATATAAATGTCTTATCTTAAGATTTACTTGAAGTAGATAATAGATTCAAATCAGCATCAGAAAACGTTCTAGCTCTCCTCAAGAAAATTTGCTCTGTTAACCCTTTTCTATCTACTAAAGAATTCCAGTGGTAAAAACGACATGTACAACCCGTTTTGAATATTTTCTAATCTAGAAGTTTTTGAGTCAGTTTTTTTAGGGGTAGTAATTATCGCCTCCTGTCCTATTCCTGACTAAGTATGGAGTAAATTCTATGAACAATTCTCTTTATTCTATTGATCCCTCACAAGCTATGGTTCTTGCACATAGACTACGCTGGAAAATTATGAGATTATTGATTCAAGATGAACCAATCTATGCAAAACAATTAGCAAAAGAATTAAATGTGTCTGAATCAAAAATTCACTACCATTTGACCCAATTACGCAAAGCAGGTCTAATAGAGCTAGAAGGATTACGATCAATGAAACAGGGAAGAGCAAAATTACTTCGACCAATCGCAACAGATTTCATTCTGTCGTTGCTAAATAATCGATCAGAACTTCACGAGACAGTTTTTGACAAACTAATCTTTCCACGATTCTGTACATCCGAGATATTCGAAGCACAAATAGTAGTGGGAAGTTCGGTACCACATGGAAGATACGATGCAATCTCTCGAGATGGCCATCTTGTTGGTGAATTATGCTGGTATCTCGGTACTAATTTAGCAAATACTTCTCAATCTCCCTCTTCAAATCTCGTTGTTACAGATTTAAATTATTTATCGGAGAAATCAGATAAGCACAATAATTTAATTTTGATAGGAGGGCATATAACAAACGAATTAACTGCAAAGTATAACAAAACGCTAAAGGAAAAATTTAATGTATTTTTCACTGAAAATAAGATAGTTGCAGGGGAGCTGGAATTTTCTGACCCAAATCAAGCGTTAATAGCAATTTTTCGTAATCCTATTGACAAAGAAAAGTGGGTATTAATACTAGCGGGAGTTAGAAGCTTGGGAACAAAATCAGCAATTTATTCAATAGTTAATGATAATATAGAAATCCTCAGTGAAGAAAATGAGTTTGTGGTGATATTAAAAGGGGATTTAAATGAAGATGAACAAATTTCAGGAGTTACAGGCTTATTAACAAAAAGTTTAAACTAATTCAATTCCATCATATTCTTGTTCAAAGTTCTTATCAGGAACAATACCCTAACCAAGAGATATAAAATAATCGAGTAGGTTGAATAAAAAGATCATAAGAAGGGAAATATATGTCCGAAGCTAAAAAAATCCTAACTTCAGCATTACAACAGAAAAGAAAGGTTCTAACTGTTCAAGAATCAAAAACAATTTTATTAAAGGAAGGATTTCCAGTTAATCCCACAGGTTATGGAAAAACTCTAGAAGAAATAATAACTGAAGCGGAAAAAATCGGTTTTCCTATAGTTCTGAAGGTTAGCTCGGAAGATATTCTCCACAAATCCGATATTGGGGGAGTAATTACTGGGATTAGAAGTATTGAGGAGTTAAAAGAACAGTATAAGATAATGCAAAAAAAAATTGAACAGGCTCTACCGAATGCCCAGATAGAAGGTTTTCTAATAGAAAAAATGGAGTCAGGCATCGAATTGTTAATCGGTTCCACCCAAGATCCAATGTTTGGGCCAATTTTAGCGTTCGGTTTAGGAGGTATTTATGTAGAAGTTTTGAAAGATGTCGTTTTTCGCTTAATACCAATCGAACGCGAAGATGCTACCGAAATGATTTCAGAAATTAAGGCAGCAAAAATTTTGGATGGTATTCGTGGTCAACCAACAGTTGATAAGAAGGCACTAATAGAACTTTTACTCAAAACCTCAGATTTCATTGAAAAATTTCCCGAAATAGAAGAGTTAGACCTTAATCCAATATTCGCTACAGACAAAGGAGTCATGGTTGTCGATGCACGAATTATTCTGAACGATCCTGTTTAATAACGAATTTCTGTAAGAAATAAATGCACTGAATAGTCATCATATCTCCAATGATTGAGATTACTAGTGAGAGGAGAGAAAATATCAAAATACCAGTTGTTTGGAAAATGATTTGTAATCCTAAAATTAGAATAAATATAACTCCTCCCATGATAGTAACAATCCTAAACATAACTTCAAGTTGACGAAATTCATTGATCTCAACGTTAATATTCACAACAATAAGTGCAATACTCGCAATTACACCTCCAATACCTATTGGAATACCCATAAGTGTCCAGGTATTCGCACCAATAATCGACAATCCGAATATGATGATTAAAATTTGACTGAAGATGAACGTAATTGGGATTAATACTAATTCCGCGGTTTGAAAAGCACTTATGTGTTTCACGTAGGATCACTCCTAAGAAAAATTAAAATTTTTAGAATTTTTCAGGTTAATGGATCAATGATGTCCCAGAAATCACCATTCACACTTAACTCTATCCATGATGAGCTGGAATTAAAAGCGCTAATTCATTTTAGTAATAATTATGAAGCTGTTGAACAGATTGGACAGGAATCTTTCGTTAATGCTATCATAAAATCTAATATTCAAGCTGTGATGGAATCAGAGATCGCCATGCCTATTAGGCTAGCCAATGATGAAATCTACGAAATAGTAATGAAAAATAATCGTGGAATTGTCGCAAAAGAAGGACGCGCTAATCGTTATCTTGTTGTATTAAGAATAGATTTAGAAAATACCTTAGCCGCCATAGGAGACGATCTTGATCCAGGTATGGTGCTTTTTGAGTTGCTTCAATATAGCAAGCAGTAAATAAATTCAAAGAATTCGTAAACTCATAGTAAACTCACAAGGAGAAAACTTTCTTGGAGAATAAATTAACAGCCTCTAATCAAAATCCCCGATATACTCTGAATGAACGTCTTAAGGCAATTATTGTCCTATTTCGACCCCACCAATATTATAAGAATGTTTTAGTTTTTTTTGGTTTATTCTTCTCAAAAAATCTATTTCGCGTAGATTTATGGTTTCCTATAATTATGGCGTTTGTTATCCTTTGTCTAGTATCTTCCCTAAATTACATAATCAATGACTTTCGTGATAAAGAAAAAGATCGTCATCACCCAGAAAAATCAGGTCGTCCCTTTCCTTCTGGTAAGATTTCAAATATAGAAGCAATAATTCTGATGATTATTTTAGTTGTGATCATTCTTGGCTTAGTATATCTAATACCGTTGACATCTACCCAAATAAGCCTTCATACCCCCCAAACTCCAGAAGGAGAAATTTTGCAAGCGGGACAAATTATACCTGAATCAATAGAGGCATTTTTTCTTGTAATACTTGGATTATTTGTAACCAGTCAACTCTATTCACTTTTTTTGAAAGAAATAGTATTTGCTGATGTTGTAACTATTTCTGTAAACTACGTTTGGCGAGCTATTGCAGGAGCGGTTCTAATTACTGTATCAGTATCTCCTTGGTTAATTATTCTTTGTTTTATTACCGCGATGATGCTTTCTGTGGCAAAACGTAAAGGAGACCTTGCATTATTAGGGTCAGATGCAGACAAACATAAAGCGGTATTTACAAACTACACCCCTGAATTATTGAATCAAAGCCTTTCTACGATAACAGCGATTGAAATATTGGCAATTTTCATCTATTTAGTTGAAAGACATCCGAAAGAAACTGTATTTATTGTAGTAGCATTACCACTGATCACATTTCTCTTTTTTAGATTTTTATTCTTAATTTCAAGGGACACTGTTGCTAGTAGAAAAGCAGAAAGATTATTTTTGGATAGGCAGCTATTGATTACGGGATTTATTATCGTAATACTATTCTTAGTTGCAATCTACTTCCCAAACATGTTAGATAATCTTTTGGGAATCCCCGACCCTGTATAAAATAAGAAAAATAGAGAGAGAGGAAAAGTGAAGTTATTTAATCTTCATCTTTATCTTCTTCATCAAAGTCTTCGTCTTCAAGATTTAGATCATCGAGGTCAATGGGCTCTGGTGG
>JAEOTQ010000093.1 GCA_016839785.1 Candidatus Hodarchaeota archaeon
ATCAATTCCAATGGTAGCCATTGAATGGGATTTAACAGAAAATAAAAATAAATTAACTGTATCTGGTGAATCAATGTATGCGGATTATAAAGATATGTTTGGGACTGAGACACAATATCGTGAGAACACGAAACTCCAGAATATTCTTATGACTCACAATATTCTTGATTGGTTTAGTGGTAAAATTCCCATCACAACTGACACCGACATCACAACTGACACCGACATCACAACTGACTCCGACATCACAAATCCGACATCCTCATCAGGACCTCCGGAAATAACTCCAGGTTTTTCTATTCATACTTTGTTTGGGATTGTATTCTTAATTATGTTCATAAATTTTCAGAAAAGGAGATGAAACCGTACATATGGGAAGGTTTCTCTTCCTTTATTATAACTCAGACATCTTACGAAGGGAGATAGCTGGAGTACCTTTCTCAACCATCATATAATCGTATACAGATTTCCAAATCTTCGAGTCTGGATTCCATTTGTTTTCGAAATTATTAATGCCAAACCATGCTTCAAGGGCTTTATTTTCAGAATCTGCCCACTCATTCTGTGTAGAGCCTTGTAAATATTCTAAATCAGTCAATACTGATTTAATATTTGTCATAATTTCCCCTTCTATCTTGAATAAATTCTCGGGATTTTCTCTCGTCAAAAAAATCATATCGTAAATATCAAAGATCCGTTTTAATTCCTTGATGGGTTCAATGTGTTCATCTACACGTATGTCTACTAAACGGTCAATGTACCCTCCATAGCTTCCCCCTTCACGCACTACGAGGAGTGAAGCTGATTGTTTGCCACGACGATCACCCATCCCTTCTGATCCTCCAGCACTGAGACTAGCAAGTAACTTATCAGACAAATCACCTGTTGCTGTTTCATAAGCTTTGGCCATCGATTCTACAGTTTCTTCACTAATGAGAATATTCCCTTGCACACTAAAGGCATCACCAATTATATGACCAGCCCATTCAAAACATTCCTTTCCTGTAAAAGCGTCTACTTCTCCTTTTGCATCGATTATTGCCACCTGACGTTGTTCTTTTTCTTCATCCGCATTTATTAATTTTTGGAGTACTTCTTTGGCCCCCAACCCCGACCTCAACATATCTAAGCCCATTGGTCCATAGGAAACATTTGCCATCGCCTGGGTGGCTATTGCCCCAACCTTAACATTAGCCCAAGGTACGATAGCTCCAACACATATGAACTTACTTTGTACAGCTACTCCTAAATCCCCTGTATTTTCATCGAACGCTACAATTGAAAATGTCATATAAACCATTCCTTTCTAAGATAGCATACCGAGGTATTTTTTTTGTTTTTTTAAGATATCTATGTTCGAAATATTGCCAATATCATCTAACACTTAAATATTTAGGCTGATTTGTGCCTACCTTCAAAAGAGATAATTGTTTAGAATTCTATCCCAAGAAGTCGACATTCCGTTAAAATTACCTAGCATGAGGAACCATTATGGAGAGTAATACAGCACTTGAGCCAGTAAATCACTTGAAAAGTTATATCCTATTTCTGACTGGGCAATGGGTGTCTATACTGGGGTCAAATATTGTAAGATTTGGAATAATATGGTATCTAACGGTAAAAACGGGAAGTCCGTTTATCCTAGCCTTAGCTGCTTTTTTTGCATTTGCCCCATTCATCATTGTAACTCCCATCTCTGGGGTTTTTGTAGACCGTTGGGATAGGAAAAAAATCATCATATTTGTCGATTTCATGCAAGCTTTCTTGACGGTGGTTTTAATTAGTACTTTCGCTGGGATATCAATACCCGAACTGAATCTTAACCTTCTTTTCTCTGATGATGATTTAATAAAAATAATATTTGGAATGAGCATTATATCTGGAATATTTGGGGCATTCCATACCGCAGCAGTTGATACTCTACTCCCAATAATGGTTCCTCAGAATCACTTAAGTAGAGTGAATGGGCTTAATTTTCTAGTTAATGGAGGGATACAGATTATTGGTCCATTAATTGGTGCATTTGCACTAAGTTTCATGCTCTTAAGGGATCTATTTTGGTTGGATGTATTAACGTTTCTTTTAGCAATTATTCCCACCCTTCTTATATCTATACCTAAGGTTAAACGTGAAAAAAAGGAGATAGAAGAAAAATATTCATTTCAAAGTGAATTTAATGAAGGTATTACCTTTATAAGTGCAACTAATGGATTATTGGCGTTATTAGCGGTCTTTACAGGAGCGAATTTTTTCCTTAGCCCAATTTTTTCCCAGATACCGGTATTGGTTTCCGAAATTCATCTTGGGAATGAGGACAATTTGGCATTTGTTTTTGCTATGCAGCAAGTAGGTATGTTACTAGGATCACTACTTATGAGTTCATGGAAAGGATTTGAAAATAATGCGAAAGGAGTAGCTATAGGTTTATTTGTAGGGTATATTGGAATGTACGTAATGGTACTTGCTCCCTTAGGGAATTTTTATGTTTTAGGAGGAGGATTACTTATCACAGGTTTTGTATTACCATTAGCCAATGTTTCGAGCGAGACTATTTGGGCAAAGATTGTTCCTAAGGATATTTTAGGAAGAGTTTATTCTGTACGCAGAACGATTGCTCAGATTTCTGCACCAGTGGGAATACTTCTTGGAGGATTCTTAGCAGAGTTATTTGGTTTAGTATTTATTCTTGGAATTTCCACCCTTGCAGGTACCATTCTCTTATTGTATGCCTGGTTTTTCACTGCTTTTTCTCAGGTTGAACGATTATCTGCAGAATCTCGTAAAGATAAGATGAATGAGAAAGAACCGCCCGTATAAGAGGGAAAATCTTCTTCAACTCATTGTGAAAATCTCAGAATGATAATCATGTGCGATACTTTTGTGGCATTATCAACTGCAACTACTGATGGTTCGATTATATTTGGTAAAAACAGCGATCGCCCTTATTCTGAAATACAAAATATCACCTTCTATCAGCATGAAGAATATTCTCAAGGGACAGAGGTTCAATGTACTTATATTAAGATTCCCCAAGTTGAAGAAACATACGCAGTATTACTTTCCCAACCTTTTTGGATGTTTGGAGCAGAAATGGGTGCAAATGAATTCGGTCTGGTCATTGGAAATGAGGCGGTATGGACACGAGAACCGCTAGGCCCACCCTCTCTCCTAGGGATGGACTTACTCCGCCTTGCATTGGAACGCTCTCGGACTGCGCGTAGTGCAATGGAATCAATTATTGAATTATTGGATTTATATGGGCAAGGAGGGGCCTGTGCAGAAAATGATCCTTCCTTGAACTACCATAATTCATTTCTTATCGTTGATAAATTCGAAGCCTGGGTTTTAGAAACTGCAGGGAAATGGTGGGTAGTAGAACGGGTTACTGAACCGACACGTAATATCTCAAACAGTTTATCCATCAGGACAAACTTCGATCTATCTGCAGAGGGGATCGTGGATCATGCTATTGAAAGAGGTTATACCGAAGAAACTGAACCATTCGATTTCGCTAAATCGTTTGGGATAAACTGGAGAGAATGTAGTCCATATTCTCGTGAAGGAATTGGAAGAAATAAATTGCTAGAGGAACGTGGGAATATTTCACCTCTAACAATGATGGGCTTACTACGCAACTGTGAATCAGGTATTTGCATGCATGGAGGATTCAGAAGTACTGCTTCAATGGTATCTCAACTATTTGCTTCAGAGCAAGATATCCACTGGATGACTGGCACTCCGCATCCGTGTGAAAGTTTGTTCAAACTGATCACTATTCCAGCTACTATACTCGAATATCAACCAGCCATAAAAGAACCAAATCTTAACTCAATTTGGTGGGCTCATGAAGAACTCTCCACAATCAATCCTTCCAATTTTCCAGACTGGACAATTTACGAGAAAGAAATGTATATCAAAATACAAGATATGAACGAGGAACAACTGAAAGCGATAAGTAATCAAGCCTTTACGATTGAACTTGAGAATTATAATGCTCTCCTCAAAAATTCCAAGTGAATTGACTGAAGGATTGGGTCATATTTTAAAAGAGAAGATTCGAAGATTACTCATGGTTACCTCTGAAATCAACACTTTTCTTTCTCCTTCTCGCCCACTTGTCATGGCTCATCGAGGTGACCAAACTGTCAGCCCTGAAAACTCCTTATTGGCATTAAAAAATGCGAGTTTACTTGAGATAGATTTCATTGAATCGGATATTCGGATAACAAAAGATCATGAACTGATTCTCTTTCATGATGATACTCTCGATCGAACAACAAATGCATCTGGTCGGATCATTGATTACACGCTTAATGAACTCGAGAGTGAGGTTGACGTTGGATATCATTTCACGCTAGACGATGGAGAAACATACCCCTGTCGAGGAAAAGATTGGCGTGTAGTGACTCTGAGGCAAGCGTTTCAAATTTTCCCCAGTATGCGATTTAATTTGGACATAAAAAATTCTGAATCTGAAGCGCCCCGCTTATTAGCTGACTTAATCACTGAGTTCGGTCGTGAAAATAGTGTCCTTATAGGATCTTTCCATCACGATCAAATAGTACGGTTTCGGAAACTTCTACCCCATATTCCTACAGCTGCTTCTCCTAATGAGGTGAAGAATTTCATTATACGACACAAAATACGGATGAATAGACTGATTTCACCCAAATATCTTGCACTCCAAGTGCCAGTAAATTATAACGGAACTCGTATAATTACCCCTGCATTTATTAGCGACGCCCATAAAAGAAACCTTGCGGTTCATGTATGGACAATCAATGATCGACCAACAATGGAATGGTTAATTGGACTGGGAGTTGATGGGATATTCACAGATGACCCATGGTTATTACTAGAGGCATTACAGGAAAAAGAATTGATTTGAGTACTTGTGTACTAAGTAATTTACTGAGAACCAGGAATACTCACCAAGAAGTCGCTAAGCAATGAATTGAATTCCTCTGTCCGTTCATTTGCAATACCATGGTCTCCATCATACTTATAATAACGGGTATGACCGGGTAGAGCGCTTTCCATTGTTTTAAAGACAATTTGAGGTGTTACTGTATCTTTTAAACTATAGATCATTAGAATAGGTACTGTAATTTCCCCCATTTGGCGTAAGTAGTCTTTGTTGCGCCTTTTTTGGATAACTGTAGCCACATATGTAAAGACTTTTTGAAGTCGCTTTACAATTGACCAAGTACGGGAACTAGCAGATTTTTTCTTTTCTTCAGTACGTTTTTCTTTGGCTAAGAAGTTCCAGGAGCGTGTTGTCTTATGAAAAAAAGGCCGAGGGCCTACTAATACTAATCCACTTACCTTGTCAGGATTTTGGAGGCAATACTGTATGCAAAGAGTAGCTCCAACAGAATAGCCGATTAAAACAGGTTTGTTCTTGAGAGTAAGTACGGAATTCAACAGATGGTGGATATCTTCTAATAAGTCAGTTGTTTTGTTTTTTTCCACAAATTTTCCAAGACTTGATTTAGCAAAGCCTCGAAGATCAGGAGCAATCATATGATAACTAGCGGATAATTTTGGATCATCAAGTTGATGACCCCAATGGGATCGTGAACTCCCTAAATATCCGTGAATAAACACTACTGGGGAACCTTCTCCATTTTCTTCATAAAATACCTGATAACCGTCACGTATAAAGTATGGCATATGAACGAGATTCCTTTTCTGTTGATTGATGAAATAACGAATAATTCACCTTTTTCCGTTTTACACCTAAATCTTTTGGGAGATGAATTATTAGGAAATAGTGTAAGATAATCTTTGGAAAGTCCTTAATTGTAATGAATCGAAATTTCTCCCTTTTAGAAATACTTTTTAATGCGTAAAGCGGTATATACATTTGTGTAAGCTCAATATTGCAGTTATCTTATGCTATAAGATATGGTAGAAGTATCTAGTAAATATCTTCATTCCCCTTCGTGATACTATGTTCCTCTCAAAAGTGAAATTGAAGAATTTTCGCAGTATTACATCTCTCACATTAAATAACCTTAAAAATTTGAATTGCTTTATCGGGGGACATAATTCTGGGAAAACGAATATTTTAGATGGAATATCCGTGTTCTGGGATCCTCAAATCCGTACTTATAGCCAACGACGGCAATTTCAAGCAGAAACGACCCCTATCACTGAAGATTTCGATCGTAGTATTTTATCGTATCTCGACACTCATCATACCCATGGTTCATTTAATTTCAATCTTGATCCCCAACAGGGATTACAATTATGGAGAGAGAATGAGCTCTTAAAACAAAATTTTATCCAAACAGCGTTTAAATATAAGATTATTAATCCATTCGATGTTTACGACTTTTTCTTGGATGATTTGAGTTCCATTGTTAATCTTTCTCAAATTAGCTCATTAGAATTTAACTTAACATTAAGTCCAAGCTTTCTAGAATTTCTAAACGAATCCTTACTTCTTCACTTACGATCTGAGGAGATTATAAAATACGAATCTGTAAATGTTCCTGTACCTATGATTAGAGACTCACTTGGGACAACTTTTATTCGTCGTTTTCATGATATCAATCTAGAATTTGATGAATTAAGGAATACATTGCTAAATATTCTTCAGGGGAAGGATTATCAATCTATAATTACAATCGAGAAATTTCTAAAAGATGTGATTGACCAAGATTTCGTTTTTCAGGTTGGGGGTACAGCACCTGATGGCAAACCTCAGATTGATGTTACCATCGAACGGAGTTTCACCAGTCCTCTGTGGCGGATCTCGAGTGGCACTGTCCGATTGATTGCACTTGCATGTTTACTAACATCAAATCCAGCAAATGGACAAATTATAATAGCAGATAATCCTGGAATCTTTTTACATCCAAGAGGAGAACGAGTACTAGCAAGAAAGTTTGAAGCCTTTGCCAAAGATAGGCAATTCTTTTTTTCCACGCATTCTTCTCGCTTATTAATTGGGCACGCCCATCTTGTGGAGCTGAAGAACGGCTGGACAAATATAGAACGAATAAAAGGCCGAAAATCCATGAGAAAGATTGTGAAGCTCCTAGGAATTAGACCCTCTGACTCACTTGGCTCAGACATTGTTGTTTTTGTTGAGGGAAGGACAGATTCCCGAGTATTCCGAGTGTTTGAAGATAAAATTTGCCGTTTCTTTCCAGAACTTTCAAATGTACGTGTATCTTATATTGGAGTGGGAGGATGGACAAATATGAGGTATATTTTATCAATCGAATTATTGAAGAGTAAGTTTGTACGTAGTCGAGCTCTGGCGATAACTGACGGCGATATTGTAAGTACTAAAACCTATGAAAAATTAAAACAACATTGGCTAGATGTATTCTTGAAAGAGGGAGATTTTTTCTCTCTTAAAGAAGAATGTATAGAATCACTCTTTCTCAATAATCCTGTTGTTTTTGATCGTTTAATGCAAGAAAAAGATAGAGCCCCTGCTCCTTTGTCAGAAATTGAAAAGTTTATTGAGCAGAGACGTAATCACGGATTATCAGATAAGTCCATTACGCGAGAAATCGTCATTAAATACAATATTGGACGTAAATACTCTTCCTCGATTGCGGAAAGACTAGCTAGGCAGTTTAAAGATAAGGAAATTCCAAAATATTTAGTAGAATTTTACCAAACTCATATTCTACAATATGAATAAGCATAAATTTCATGAAACTTACGAAACATCCACGAGTGAGATTTTTAATGCTATTAATTTTCAAATAGTAACTATGAAGGTTTCTAGCATTTGGAAATTTAAAACCTTAATTTTTGTTATAGGGTTGATCCTAATTAATAGCAATCTCTCACCAGCTATAGCGTCCATTACAAATATGCAGCTCACTTTAGAGGGAAATGTAATTGGTACCCTAACTGAAGCTGAAATTAAACTTGGATTACCAACTACTACTGGTTGGGGAGGTTATCAAAATTCGCGGGGTACAATTACCCCAACTTCTCGATGGAAAGGTGTTCATATTCCTTTATTTCTCACCTCAATCCTTGAAGAACTAGAGTATAATGTTACCATTATGGCGCTAGATTATTCTATCAACCTCACGCGCGCTGAAGTGGAAGGAGGAATCCGAACTTTTGATGAGGAAAATAATACTCTTACAACCAAGGCCATTCCAATTCTTGCTTATGAACAAAATGATAATACTGTTAAAGATGGTGATGGGCCTCTCAGACTCGTGTTCATTGGAGAAAATAATCTGAGTATCCTTACTTATGGACCACTCTGGGTAAAACAGGTTATAACATTACGTGTAACTCTCAATTCAGAGATAATTTTTAGTCTAACAAGCATAAGTGTTCCTGAATTCACTTCGAGTACTTCTGATGAAAATAATACTGAATCAACATCAGGAAATTCATTCGGAGTTACAATCCTTTTCCTCACCATTGCAACCCCTATGATAATTTGGATACGCAGAAAAAGAAGGTAAAGGTTTTTAACTGTAGAACTTTGATCGTAAAGAGTTTAGAATGAGGATAACTTACAGAATTCTTATTAAAATGTCATCTAGCATCTTTTTGTCATATTTAAACTCGAAATGCCTAGGTTCACTAAGTTACCAGAATATAGCCATTCTATAATTGGGTAGATAGGATTAAAAGATTTCAAGTAATGAACGCAAAATCAAAAGAAATTGGAATGAACTCACAGTGAAAGCCTTTGTAGTCAATCTATTTCCTTCTTTTTTCGTTAAATTCTTCGCACGAGCATATGTTGCTGGTGTAGGTATAGAGTGCGGTATTAAAAAAGCACGTGACCTCTGGGAAAAACAGAAAATAGCTTCAACAATTGATATGCTGGGTGAAGAGGTAAAGAATCTGGAGGAAGTGGATAAAATTGTACATATTTATCTAACACTTATTGAAAAATTACGTACCGAGTCCTTTCCAAAGCATATCTCATTAAAACCTACAAGTCTTGGTATTGATATTGACAAAGAAATTTGCTTTTCAAATTTAGAAAAAATTCTAAAACTCACGGTTGAAGAGAATATCACAGTAACCTTAGATATGGAGGATTCTACTTATACTGATGCTACCCTCGAGCTATATAAATCTTTAAGACCTAAATATGAGTTTGGTACAGTATTACAAAGTAGATTGTTCAGAACAAAGGATGATATCTTAGGATTAGCAGGATTTAATGCTAGAGTGCGGATGTGTATTGGTGTTTACAATGAAGATAAGAGCATTGCTTACACCAAGAAGAGTGAAATGAAGAAAAAAATTGTAGAGTATACAGGAATGTTACTAGAACACCAACATAAAGTCGATGTTGCCACTCACGATCACAAGTGTATTGTTAACGCACTAAAACAGGTAGAAGAACGAGGACTCGGAAAAGAAGCTGTGGAATTCCAATTTCTTCTCGGTGTCCCCAGACAACGAATCCAATCTGAGTTGATCAATAGAGGTTATACTGTTCGCTTATATGTTCCTTTTACTATAGAATGGAAATGTGCAATTGCCTATCTTAGACGAAGATTAATCGAAAATCCCTCAATGGTTTATCTTGGGGGTTTGGATTTCCTTGGTCGAATTCTTCAACCACTTACCGCCAAGAGAAAAAAATCCATTCTTCCGCCTAAACAAGAACCTACTTCTTCTATCAGTTCTTAGGAATGGTTATTATTCAGGCCCAATGATATTATCATCATCACATGAATTATCTGTGAGATTCCTATCGTATATATCTTCAAAGAAAATTAAATACGCTGTAACACTAATGGCCCCTATAAGGAATAATCTTGGGTCGGCCAACCAAGCTAAAACGGAAATTGAGTAAAATAATCCCCGTATCCCGAATGACCAATGGTTCTGGGCACTTATTAAAGTATCCTTGGTAAAACGAAGACCGTTCATTCCACATACTTCAAAATTTTGGGGACTGGAGGAAATTAAAATTGTAAATCGGACTAACATTCGAATTGCAAGTACAAAATTGAAGAGGCAAAAGACAAAAATTAACACAAGAACTACCATTTGGATAAACCCAAGGGAGATATCAGTCCCCGTGATTAGCTCTTTAGAAAATATTTGATCATAAAAAGCAAGTAATAGTCCTAACAGAACTAATAGTGCGGAAATAAACGCAGAATTTGCCATTATTAGATTTCGTACAGCCTGAACAGCAATTAATGGAGAAGCTTTTACTCTTTCTTCGACATACTTTTCATATACAAGGTTTAATGACCCTTTTCTTGATGTAGTCGGATGCTTAAGCCCATAAATTATCATTATACTATAAATAGTGATACAAAAGATGAAAACAATAAGAGCAGCAATATCAAGAGTTATTTCCATAAGGGTAATCCTCGCAAACTGAATTTCTCATCGATATTTGACTGATGAGAAGAATATATTAATTTCATTTCTATTTTAGAAACGGAAGCATCTACGGTTACTTTGTGTGCATGACGCACACTAAGACGTTGGAGAGGTGGTTATTTGTTAATCGAAGGTATTTACGTGGACTTTTGAGCGAGCCCCGCTCTAAAAGTGTTGTAGATGTGTCTGTTTGTTAATCGAAGGTGTTTAATGGGACTTTTGGCAACTCAGTTGCCACAAGATGTTGTAGATGTGTTTGTTTTTTTTAGTATTACATTAGTAAATTTTTCAAGTAACAAATATTAATTTTCGTAAACGAAGCTTTTTCATATTTTTTCTCCTTCGATAAATTTTGTATTGCTATTAGGTGTGAGTAAAATGGATTTATTAGAGCCAATAGCTCGATCTTCAAATTTAATTAAGTTAAACGATTGCTTTATTATATTAATAGATGTACAAGAAGTTTTTTTAAAAAAAGGTTTGACTAATTCTGAAATTCAGACCTTTATTTTAAAACTAAAACATTTAATTAGAGTAGCTCAAGTTTTAGAAATCCCCATCATTATTACAGTAGAGGATATCAAGAATAATGGGTCAATTCCCGTGGATCTTTCTACAATGCTTCCAGCTGATTTTTGGATTTACGATAAATTTATTTACAGCTGCTGGGGTCAGGAGGACATACAAAATGCTATTAAAAATATTGGTAAAACGGTTGCTGTAATGTGTGGACTTGAAACTGATATTTGTGTTTGCCAAACATCTATAGATCTACTTTCAAACAAGTTTAAGGTTGTTATTCTCAGTGATATCACATTCTCTAGGAATAAAAATGAACATGAAATTGGATTAAAAAGGATGGAGAACAGCGGAGCGATTATTTCTACGTTGAAAACTTGGCAGGAAGAAATTGCCGGAGGGATTAAAACAGAAATTAATTTAAAATTGCGGAAACAAAATTTGTCGGATATTCCTTGACAAAATTGACTGTTTACGAAAATTTCAACTCCTTTTAACCCATACAATATCCATTTTCCAAAAGAAATATTTGGGTTGAGTTAATATCCTAATACAATCAATATTTTGGTTAAATGACAGAAGGTTGGACAGATAATGGAAATCGGCGCAACTTGTGAATATTCCCCTCTAAAAAAAGTACTTTTATTCCGTCCAGGAAGAGAGATTGAGAAGATAACGATTAAAACGTACAAAGAACTGTCCTTTAGAGATATTGCTTACTGGCGTCGATTTCAGCAAGAGCATGATCAATTTAGTGATCTATTAAAAGATGAACAAATTGACGTCACTTTTCTCAATGATTTGTTGAAAAATGAAGATTTGTCTCTATTAGATCCTAATCTTGTCTACATGCGAGATGCAGGGGCTATTGTAGACTCGGGATATATTCAAATGCGCATGGCTTCACAAGTTAGAGGGCCAGAACCAGTTATTGTAGCTAAAGCCCTAAGATCCCTTGGAATTCAAGAATCGCATGTCACTACTTCTCCAGGGTTTTTAGAGGGGGGCGATCTTGTTTTTCCAGATGAAGAAACCTTAATGGTAGGGTATGGGACGCGTACAAATGAAGAAGGAGCGCTACAGTTAGTTACTAGCCTTTTGAATACTAATCTGAAGACAGTTATACTCGTTCCTTTACCTTCTTGGCGAGTTCATTTAGACGGAGGTTTAATGTTCGTTGATAAAGATCTGTTATTATATCATCCCATGTCAGTTACTTCATTTCCAGCAAGAATTTATCGTAAAAATGAACCAGTGGAAATTTCGCCTCTGATGGAAATCCTAGATGATAAATTTAGTCCTGAAAAGATTCCTATAACGGATAACGAACTATATTTATTTGGAGCAAATGTAATCTGTTTAAATAGAAGGAAATGCGTAGTTTATGAGTGGAATGAACGGATTATTAATGAACTCGTACAACGTGGGGTAGAGGCTCTTCCAATTCAAGGTAGTGAACTAGCTCGAGGAGGTGGAGGCCCTCACTGTATGACTCTACCAATTCTAAGAAAAAAATAAAACCCTTTTGTACCTCTCAAGGAAACTATGAGACACATTGAAGTTTGTTTAACATTTGATTTTGATGCAGAAAGCGTCCAAGTTAGACAAAAAGAAGAACAAGGGAGAGTTTCAAAGGGTCAATTTGCTGTTAGGCGAGGTATCCCCCGAATATTAGCCCTTCTGAAGAAGTATGGAATAAAAGCAACCTTTTTCACATGTGGATGGGTTGCAGAAAAATATCCTGAACTTGTCAATAAAATAGTGGACGACGATCATGAATTAGGAGCTCATGGATACCTTCATGAGTATTTTGATCAATTATCGACTCAGGAAGAAGAAACTGTTATTGAAAAAATGACAACTCCTTTATTAGATTTCAGTGATAAAATCAAAGGCTTTCGAGCTCCATATTGGCAATTATCCCCAAATACGCTCAAATTAGTTTCCGAAGCAGGGTATATATACGATAGTAGTCTATTTTCTGATGATAGACCGTATTTCATTCCATCTTTAAACTTATTAGAATTCCCTGTAGAATGGTTCTTAGACGATTGGGTAATATTTGAAATCCATCAACATTCTCCTACCTCAGCGCTTGATATTTGGAAATCACAATTTGATTCTTTCATGGAAATTGAAGATATTTCTACCAATCGTCGTGTATTTACCCTTACGTGTCACCCTGCGGCTATTGGTCATGTTTATCGATTAAATGTACTGGATAAATTGATTAATCATATGAAAATGAATAACGTGACCTTTCAGAAGATGGGTGATGTAGCGGATCAAATTATCAACGAATAATCTCTATTCCGAAAACAGGTCACAATAAGGAGCTTTTTCGGTTCACGAGAGAAACACCAATTATGATTAAGATTGTGGCTAATACATGGGCTAGGGGATCCACAATTTCCTTAAGTAAAATGGCTGAAAGAGAGACCCCAAAAATTGGAACCATATTTTGAAATATCGCAGCTCTAACTGCAGTTAGTCGTTTTACTCCTTCAATAAAGAACCAGTAGCCAATTAACGTGGAAAATATAACAAGATATGAAACCCCCCACCAAACACGACCAGGTATCTGAAAAAACAAAACTGGATTGATATATTCAGGATTCAGAATCATAGTGACAGGTATAGTAGTTATTAATCCGTAAAGGGATACCCAAGTTATGAGATAAAGTGATGTTATCTGATCCTTATGTGTTTCCAAAAAGATTTTTGAGGCAACAGTGTATACTGCATAGGATAATGCTGCAATAATTATTAGTAGATTACCTAGAAAGCGATCCTCGGATATAATGTTTGGTGTAAGACCAATCACGAGCAAAATTCCGATGAAAGCAAGTGTCGTACCTAAGATGATATTTCTGTTAATTTTCTCAATTTTAACTACAAGACATGAGATAATAACAACCATTATAGGATTAACGGATAATAATACACTAGCATCACTAGCTGCTGTAAAAATCTGGCCAAATAACGTAGTAGCTTGATGAACTGTAACAGAAATAAACCCCATGAATCCTAAAGCCTTCCAATGCGTTCTGGCAAATTTAAAGTTCAATGATCCCTCTTTAAAATTTAAGATAAGAAGAAATGGCCATATGACTAGAAAATAACGAAGCAATGTTATTATCATTGGTGGTACTGTTGCTCCCCCGACCTCTTCTGAAACTAACCACCGTCCAAGTGGCCAAGTGCCTCCCCAAATCAGTGCAGTCATAATTAATAGAATATATGCAGTAAATTCGGATTTTCTCTCAGATTCTTGTAGATAGCTGGACATCTTCAAATTGATCATAAAAAAAAATTCATTAATACTATTCTCTTTCTCGCTTCTTCCATACACATAATTGAAATTTCCCAAGGGTTTTTCGATTATGAAAAGTGGGTTAAAAGAACGTGAATATAATAGAGATTTTGGGAATCTGGTTAGTTACTGCATCTTTAGGGGTCACTTTAGCTGCTCCTCTAGGGCCTATTAATCTAGAGTTAATCAAAAATGCACTTGATACTTCCATAACCCGAAAGGCCGCATGGATTTCTGCACTCTTAATTGGTATAGGAGCCATGACTGGGGATTTTATCGTGGCTTTATCAGCATTAACAGTAGGAGGAGAAGTGCTTGAGTCATTTTTCAGCAACTTATGGGTCAAATTTCTATTATTTGGTTTAAATTTGATAATTTTAGGTTATCTGGGAATTTCTACTCTTCTCAAAACACCAATTGAATCTTCAAATTCTTTTAACCCAAAATTACACGATGACAAGTCCTTGAACCATGTTAAATCAATTTCGTTGCTTAAAAAGTATTTTACTGGGCTTTCTATCGTTGTCACCTCACCATGGTCTTATTTATGGTGGACTTCAGTTGGTACAATCATTCTATTTAGCGATTTTAGCTTACCAGATCTGAATTCACGTTTAATAATTGTCATAATGTTCTTATCAGGAATTTTTGCATGGATGATTGCATTTAGTTCTACATTAACAATAATTGGGAAATCTCCAAACCCAAAATTCTTTTCAAGGATTACCAAAGGAACAGCATTCATTTTACTTTTTTTTGCTCTCATTATATTGAGAGAGATGTTAATCACTTTGGGAGAATTATTAAATTAGGAAGAAAACTAGAGGCTTCAACTTCCGAAAAGCATTTGTATGGGTTCAGTCCCAAATATCATATTTAACTTAAATTCAAATATAAGTTGGTGAAAAACAATTTCATTACAAAAAAAAGAGGGAGTTGAGCTTAAGGATCTCCCCGAGGAGTGGGGAGGAGTTGTTCCACTTCACGTTTTTATTGAAGAGGCTAAAAATCTAGTACAGAACGCGGAAGAAGCGGGAGTCCATTTTCGTCTTGTTGGAGGATTAGCAATTAGACTTCATGTCCAACCACACGGCTTAGAGGATTTGTACAAGAGTTTAAAACGTCTAGGAGACAAAATAGAAATTACTGATATTGATGGGGCCATATCGTATAAACACATGAAAAAAATGGATAAATTCATGAAGAAAATGGGATACCTAAAACGTAAACCAACCTTAAGTTCTTCTGCAAGTCAAAGACGAATATATATCCATCCTAAAAACTGGTGGTTTATTGATTGTTTTTACGGTATGATCAAATTTAATCACGATATCGAACTAGATCACAAGCGTATTGCCCTAGAACCTCTGACACTTCCATTAGCGGAATTACTTCTTGGAAAGATTCAGATAGTGAATATGAATTACAAAGACATTGCAGATACGGTTATGTTACTTCTTGCACATAAAATAGGCGAGTCTGATGAGCCAGAAACAATTAATATGAAGCATATTGGTGAAAAATATTTTAAGAAAGGAGCTTTCTCTTGGGGATTCTATCATACTGCAACAACAAATCTGAGTAAGATTAAAGATCTTTTAGCGGATGTTGACAACCTTTCAGAAGAACAACGTGAGGAGATCAGAGCCAAAATTGATGAGATGCTAAAATATTTCGAAAATCTTCCCAAAAACCGAGCCTGGAAAGCCAGGGCATCTATTGGAGAGAAGAAGAAATGGTATCGTCCTGTTGAATCTAGTACATCAGTTGGTGAATTTCAATTATTTAGTGCCAAACATCTACTAGATAACCGTAATGACTAGGAAAATTATTCATCGTTCTCTAGCATCTACTCTGACGGGTTTTTCCCTTCTCATTTTTGATAAAAATCCTCCTTTATCCTTTTCTAAAAGAGGGGACACAAAATCTAAAATTTTTTCGGCTTTCTGCCTTCCCTGTTCATTTAATTCGGAAGATTCTATTACTTTAGATAGATTTCGATGAATAATTGTGGCAAACTGATCTTTTGTTTTGGAAAGACGTTCAAACATTTTAGTTCCGATACAACAGTCATACTCACTACTTAATTGAGGTTCAGTAAATATTGTATCTAATTCTACAATTTTTGTATGAGGTTGGTTCAATACCTGTGCAATATCCTGAATATCTTTCAGATCAAAATCATCTGGATGAATAGGGTTTAATTTCAAGGCGATCTGAAATCCAGGAGGACAAATTACTGAATCTGCATAGCTTTTAGGAAGATCTTTGATATTAAACTTCCAACACATTCTTATTCCATTAACAAAAAGCTCTACTTTTTGGAATTTTACATTGTCAATCTTGCTTTTCCTTCCGCGTTGAAGGTTTTCGACTTCCGAATCTGTCAGCTCTCTATCGGGTAAATAAAATTCTCTTCGAGGCATGGAGTACATATTTTGCACATTATTAAATGTTGAGTATGGTATAAACCCCAAATCTTCTAGAATCTTTTGTACTTTTTTATCTGCGGATTTTGGAAGCATAAATTCAATATCACTCATTTTTCGATAATCTAATTTCCCATTTATCATGTGATATATTCCTCCGCCCCCCCAAAGAAAACAAGGTATTGACCTTTCTTTGCATTGCCTTAATATCTCATAAGCACTTGCCATAAGCTTATCATTATGAGTTTGTACTGATTCTTCTATCAATATTTCATTCCAGCTCTGTTTTCCCTTTTGGTACCTGCATTTTTCCTTTAAGTGAACATTTAAATCTTGTCATTCACAGGAAGAATTTTTTCGGAATTAGGTTTCAACACGTTGCATTCGTTTTATTTCCCCTTTATCGAGCTCAACTAAGAAACCCTTTAGAATTGCTTCTGTATACTCACTACCAGGATTTAAAACATAGGTTCGACCAATCTTAATGGCTCCAGGTGACTCATGAATATGTCCGTGTAGTCCAAGAACTGGTTGGTATGTTTCAATAGCTTTTCTAACTGCTGTACTTCCGACAGGCCCACGAATAGGTTCACCGTGTGAATATCCAATATAGGTAAGATCAGGATTTAAGAGAGGGGCCTCGTCGATTTTACTATCATGTGGAGGGGCATGGAAACAAAATACTGAATTTTTTATGTTATTCACTTGAGAGACTAAATTCTCTATAGCTTCATGCATTTCTTCTTCTGATTGTTCACGATATGTGTTCCAAGGAGTAGGATTGGTCCAACCATAACTAATCATCTCATGTTGATCGTCTAGATCTAATCTGGAACACTCACCAAAAATAACTCGTGGATCTTTCTGGATAACCTCATCAATTGCAAATTTATCATCATTTCCTGGACAAATAATGATCTGAGTACCATCAGGTACACGTTTTGTGCCATCATTCATGGTATCGTCGATCATGTCGATCCACTTTTGAAGACCTTCCGCTTCAACTTGGTCGAATAGTTGATCCAATGGTCCTCCTTTAATCATTTTCTTTTCCTCTGTTATCGAATCAGAGGAAGAGAGTCTCTCATTTTCTTCTGGTGTTAAGCGATGAGGATAGGAGCCAGCCATTCTAGTTCGTTTCTCAAAATCTAGAATCTCTTGTTCTGTACTCATTACTACTTCCTGTTCTACAGTTCCATAAATACTCCCTTGCCAAGTTCCATCATCTAATTGAACAATTGGTACTATTCGCTTGCCAGTAATATCTCCTCCCATTATTAAAGTATCTACTTCCAGATATTTAGCAGCATTAAGAAATTTACGCCAAACAGCCTCGGAACCATGTATATCAGTACAATAAAAAAATCGAACCATAATTTCACCTTTATCATTGGAATATTGCGAACACAAAATACCCTCCTTATTAATTAAATCTTCGGCCAAGATAAAACTAGTCGAAACTTTTATAACATCAGGAAAAAACGTAAGTTTTTGTGCGTACTACTTTCTAATATGGATTTTATCTAAAATCTAGTATAAGGTAGAAGCTAATTATCCAATCTTGAATAAGTAATCTCAAAATTTAATTTCGAGAATAACTCTATCAATTGGTGAAAACTTATGTCAAAAACATATGTCCGTGATGCGACTGGACTAGTACGAGAAATCGGGGTAGTAACCGCAACAATCTTCATTCTTAGTAATGTTATTGGAGGCGGTTGGCAAAAAAGAGTCTTTCAGACAACTGGTTGGGCTCCTCTTCACCCTGACGACATGATACTCCCAGTCGATCCTTTAGTTATTGCATTCCTTCTTACAGGAATAGCTGCAATAGCCACTGTATTCGTTTTCGCAGTGATGGCTACCGCCATGCCCCGAGCAGGTGGAGGATATGTATACATTTCCCGAACCATAAGCCCAGGGGTTGGATTCGTCTCCGCGTGGGCCGAATTCCTTGGAATTGCTATTTCTTATGGTTTAATAGCTGTTGCTGTCGTTGAATTTGCAGTCTTATTTATGCCCGTTGCAGGAATTGATTTAGGATTCCTTGACAATGAAATTGCGTACACTGTCCTTGGAATTGTGTTCATATTTGCGTTCGCAGGTATTGCATACTTTGGTACCTCTATGACTGGCAAATTTCTACATGCGATGTTCTGGATTCCCGCAGTAATAACCGTGGGAATATATCTGTCTCTCTTACTTGGTGCTCTTGACCCAGGTGCAATGGTTGATGGAATAACATCTGTTACAGAAGCAACGCCGAATGAGTGGATTGCTGACGCAGTAGCTTCGGGTATCGATGCGGAAAGAGCTCCCGATTATTTCGCGGCTGTTAATACAGCCATTTTAGGAGCCTACTGGTCGTGGATCGGTTATGCTGCAATTTCATTTGCAGCAGGAGAAGTTAAAGAAGCAAATAGATCATTACCAATTTCTCATCTTGCTGCAGGTTTCATAATACTTGGAGTATACATGAGTATCAGCACCTTACTAAGTATGGCTGCCTCTGTTGGTGATCATGGTTCTGGTTGGACATTCTTCCAAGCTTTAGGATTCAATAACTACGGTACGACTACCGCTGATCCAACGAATACTGGCTATGGTTGGATGCCTTTTGTTGCTGTTATGGCTGCTGATGGTCTTGGCTTCGGATTTGTTGCAATTTTCTTCGCTTTAGCCGCAGTTCTTTGGCTAGCAAACGATCTACCTCCTTTCATTATGACATCTTCCCGAATTCTATTCGCAATGTCATTTGATAGGGCATTACCAGAGGCCTTTGCAAAAGTTGACGAAAAGTACCACTCGCCTACAAATGCTATTATATTCACAGCAGTAGTTGCTGTTTTTGGTGCATTTGCGGAAAGTGGTATTTTTAGTGAGATTGCAGTCATCGGTGATATCATCGGTAATGGTATTATAGCAACAGATCTGTTCGACGGTATATTCTTTACTATGGCCTGTGTTGCTGCGATCTTGTTACCGCGGCGTCTAAAAGATGTCTATGATAAGGCAGCTTGGAAACCGCAGATCGGTGGTAGAGAAGCTGTTGTAGTCATCGGTTGGGTCGCGCTCATCGCAAACATATATCTAGATTTGATTATTCTAGGTGAGTTTGGTATTTTTGATCCGCTGTTGATCGGTGGCAATACCATACCGTTTGCACCCCCTATTATTCCTAATATAGGTGGATTAACAGGCGTAGGTGCTGACTTTAACTGGGGCTTTTGGACTGTCTTCGTATTGGTTGTGGTTGGTGCCGTAATCTATCTCTTCATGAAGTCTTACTACAGTAGAAGAGGTGTCGACTTCACAACGATTTATGCATCTATTCCACCCGAGTGAGATCAAAATCCTTCTCCTCCCCCCCCTTTTTTTTTTGAAGGAAAACTTTTAATCGTTAATTTTTCGGTTGTTAATTAAATATCAGGATATATTCCCATTGAGTGCACTTCAATTAGATAAGAATGAACTTTTTCTTCGTTATGTCGAAGAAGAATTAATGATTGGAGGAGGACGCTGGATAGCCACATTCAATATAGCAATTAGAAATTTTCATATCAGTAAAGCTCTTCATTCTAAAACGTCGGTTGCACAATCTTCGAAGATTGACTCTTTGATCTATGGAGGAGTACGACATTCTGGATTTATCCTATCCAGAGCTTTTTCATTCATGGCTTCGCCAACTTATCGAGTTGGTTGTGCAGCTGTTACATTAGAAAATCCAAAAAAGGCGAAATGGTCACATATTGTTAATTGGATGCGCGATCTTCACACAATCAAGAAAGAAATGGAGTTTGAATGGCTCTGGTTATTAATCTCTGGAAATGGTCCAATTGATCTGTCGTTAATTAAGAAAATACAATCACATGTGACAAAAGAATTAGGTCTAGTATATGTTGATTTAAAAAATGATGAAATCCACCATTCTGATGGTTTTATAGCCCGACATGGGGCAAAATTATTCCATCCTAAAAATCTCAAAAAGAAGCCCTCAAAATTGAAGTTTTGGGCTCGTTAGAAGGTGTTTTGACAAATGAAATCTTCTCCTGATATTAAACCGTTTGAAATTCCTAGTTCGGGGTCAGATTCGGCCTCACTGAGGACTTACGGAAAAATGACATTGATATTAGCCTTTCTTCTGGTATTAGCCATTGAGACAATGGGATTCTTTATGATCCGTTCAACAATAGCTCAAGCTATGGGGCAAGCATTGATTGTTATTGATCTAGGATCAGTTATTGTATTGTTTCTTGGCGCAGGAACATTAACTTACTTTTATTACACACGTTACGTAAGAAGGGAAATATTGTTTGAAGCTAAATCCTTTACTTTAAAGATTGGGAAACGAGAGTTTTCATATGAATGGGATGAATTCTCTCTTGTAACTCTCTCAACTGCATCTGCTACATATGGACCCAAAGGATTTAGTATTCGACTATATACTGATGATTTGGAGGGAGAATATGTTGAATTACCTATGTATCGTTTTACTAAAGGCGTAGATGTTTTTGATTTACGAACAATGATTGAGGATAAAGTCAAAATAGCGGCTAAAGAAGATAAGGTAAACCCGAATTAAATTCATTAAAAGATTACCGAGATTTCCGCTTCCCTTTTTCTAATGATATATCTTTTACCACTTGTGAATCACCAACGGGTTTCTTAGAATAAAAACTTTTTTGGCCGAGATAAGACATGGCTTCTGTCAGATTAAATAAGATTTCTAAGAAAAACTTTGGATTCAAATCTTCTTTCAATAATGCAACCATTCTAATTGAGGGTTGGGCTAAGGGGTAATAAGATAATCGAATTAGGGAATGTCGAACTGAGTAAAGATATTTTATAATTTGAGGATCTTTTTTAAAGGCAGCTTGAAAAAATTCTAAATCATTTACACGTATGATAAATTCTTCTTCAAATTTTCTAGATCCTAAGGGTAGATGCTCCAATTTGTATAGCATATCAGCTAGTGATTCAATTCTTTTCTTATCATCTTTATTCAAAACTTCAATTTGATAACGTTTTACAACCTTATCAGCTGGATCAGCTTCAAACAGAACATAATCAAACTTCTTCTTTACCAGACTAGCAACTCTACTGATAATTAAATGACGGTGGATCATTGTAAAATGTAAACGGAAATTTATCAATGAACTTTCCTCTTCCACTTCTCCCAAATATGTCCTTCCTATCGTATCTGATTCAACTAATTCCAAATTTTTAATTTTTCCCTTGCTAATATTTTTAAATTTGATAAATGATGAATCCATGAGGTTAATGTTTGTTTTTTTACCAATATAGTATACAGCCAAACCAATGATTATTGTAAGACCACTTAAAACTATAGTGGGAAGAAAATATATTATATATGAAATTATTACGTCAATTGTTGATACCACGAGCTTAAAACCTCAATAACGAATTTCAAACGATCAGAAGAAGAATAACTTCAATCAGTCTTTATGTATTTTCCTTCGGTGCTTAGACTGTTGCTCAGAGAAGGACATATTAATTTTCATTAATTTGAAAATAATGCACAAAGTTAACTATTGACTGGAGCTAGAACTTCCCCAGGTTTTGAAAATAAATGCTAAAAGATATTACACGGAGTTTACAATTGACTGGTGCTAGAACTTATCTAGTAAGTCTTCCTAGAGAATGGATCGAACGAAATGGACTTGAGGCTAAAGACGAAATCGGTATACGCATCGAAAATGAAAATTATTTACTCCTTTATCCACGAAATCCTCGTTTGATTCCTAAGAAGACAACTACAATTCCAGAATCTGAAACCATTGAACTTGAGCTTCTTTCTAGGTATATCACAGGCTTTGATACTATGGTGGTATATTCAAGTGAGGGAAATAAGATTAAGGACCCAGATAAGATTCGTGAAGAAATTAGACATCAAATAGGGCTGGAAATAATTCGTGAATCCCCTAATCAATTAGAAATTCAATTTATCGCTTCTTCAGTACTTGACTTGCAAACGTTAGTTAGAAAAATCTATGCCTTAGCATTCAGTATGTTAGATGATGCGATTAGTGCAATCTTCTCTGGAAATAATGAAAAACGAGATAAGATAGTAAAAAGATATTCTGAAATAGACCGAGTATATTACTTCATTGTTAGGTTGTTACAAAAATCTTTTGAGGATCCACTAGAAGAAATTAATGAGAGTCTATATCCTTTTGAAGGCTTAAATTATCAGATTGTTGCTTATCAGGGAGAAGTTCTGGGACGATCGTGCAAAGAGCTTGCAGAGAGGATTGGCAAATTCCAGAAATCATTCTTGACCACAGAAACCGAGTCTATGGTAAGGGAAATTGCAGAGAAGCTCATTAAACTACTAGATTCAGCCATTGAAGCCTTTTTGAATAAGGATACTGAAAAAGCGGCCGTTACAGTGGAAGAAGTTAGAAACAAGAAATATCAAGTTCAACCATTACTTGCTATTATCTCGGGAGAAGCGGCAGATGAACCCACTTGGTTTTTAGCAAGATTATTATCTAGTTTGCTTGAACAGGCAGACCAAGTATGTTATCTCACCGATATTGTCACACGAGGATTTAATGCCTTACACGAATACGATACGAAACAGTATCTGGATTCAGAACTCTCTTAATTCCCCTTTATTCTGAAGTTCGTTCCTGATTAACTATGTTGAAAGTGTAAACCATTAGGACCGCAAAACCCCTCTAAATGTCATCATTCTTCAATTTCTATGTTAGTCAAAATTTATTATGAAGGTTAGAAATGCTCATTAGCAGAAAAATAATTGGTAGCTTAACAGTAAAAGTACGCTATTAAAGTAATTGTAGATTTGGGATTTACTATGACATGTTTAGAGAAGATATTTAATATAACTAAGCCAATAATTGGAATGGTTCACTTCCCCCCCCTTCCCCATACCCCTGAATACGATGATGAAGAAGGGATGGAAAATATTATATCGAGTGCAAGACAGGATATTTATGCTTTACAGGAAGGTGGGATAGATGGCCTTTTGTTCTGCAATGAGGGGGATAGACCTTATGCTAACGGTGTGGATCCAGTAATTGTTGCCGCAATGTCAGCTGCGATTGGAGAATTAAAACCCGATATCGACATCCCATTCGGAGTAGATATCATGTGGGATCCAATATCTGCTATTTCTGTTGCTAAAGCAACCCAGGCAAAATTTGTGCGAGGAGTCTTTACAGGAGCTTTTGCAGGGGATATGGGATTTTTTAGTGCTCCTGGAGCTGAAGCCTTAAGATATAAGAAAGCTATTGAGGCATATGATGTAAAAATATTCAGTATCGTCAATGCAGAATTTGCTCATCCTTTAGACAGACGGGTTCTTTCACTTATTGCAAAAGGAGCGGTTTTTGTGGGTATTGCGGATGCATTATGTGTCTCAGGACCCATGACTGGAATGGAAGCCAAATTAAAGGAATTGAAAATCGTCAAAGATAATTCTTTGGGAGCAGATGTCATTGTGAATACAGGTGCTCGAAAAGATAACATTTTGAAGCAATTAGAAGTCGCTGATGGTGTTATTGTTGGCACAAGTCTAAAATTTGACGGAGATACGTGGAAAAACGTTGATATCAATCGTGTCCAAGAGTTTATGCAAGTAATTAAGACCTTACGATAGAGAAACGATCGTAAGCTACTCTCCCAATCTCAAAGATAATGATTTTAATCTCTGTGTAATAATCCATTAAAGAGCGTAATCTAGTGATTTCTTATCAGATTACTCCCCCCAAGTCATTCAATAAAGGAAGTGCTTTTTCTAGTTGAGAATTTCCTTGAAAGCCCGTAATAAATACAAATTAGCTGACGAATTCTTTAATACCAAGGAAGGTTACATTACTTTCCCCGATATTTACTTAGTTAGGTTATTTGTGGAATCTATTAATGGAAAAAAAGATTTACTCCATTTTCCAGAACTTGCAGTTCGTGCTTCAGAAATAAATGGCATCGGACTGATAAATGAAATATCTCACAATATTTTTAGACAATTTAAAGAAGAAGTCAAGCCAGATCTTTATAAAAGCTTATTATCGGAATTAAAAGTAGATATAGATCAAGTAGACCTCAAAAATGAAATGAAAGCTTTTCTAGAGGAGTTTCCTAATCAAAATATTTATTCAGGAGAGGCAGATGTTGAAGTATATCTCGAGGAAACAACTGAAGGCAGACCAAATCAAGAAATCATCCTCGAAGAGATGATTCATCTTTGGTTGAATAATAATAATCCGTCTTTCTCCAAACATCTAGAATTTTTTGATGATGCAGATCTTGAAAAGACCTCAAACTATCGTGAAATTATGGAAAAAATTGAACAATTTTTTACAAAGCAGGAACTATTTGGTCCTGAGAACTTACCTCTAATTCAATCAATCCAGAAACCTGTTTCAGAACATCCATATTCGATAAAAGATCAATTGGAATATATGACTAAAAATTGGGGAGCATTCCTTGATTCAACAACATATTATCGATTGTTATACGCACTTGACCTTTTTGCAGAAGAAGAAAAAATGAGGGGGTTGGGTCCTGGTGAAGCCCAAGCAATAGATTATGGGGATGGTCTTGAAGAAAGGTACACACCTGATAAAGATTGGATGCCAAATGTTGTTATGATTGCAAAGACCACTTATGTCTGGCTTGATCAGCTATCAAAGAAATATAACAGAGAAATACACCACCTAGATCAAATACCAATAGAGGAATTAGATCAATTAGCTTCATGGGGATTTAATGCCCTCTGGTTAATAGGGCTCTGGGAAAGAAGTCCTGCATCAAGAAGAGTAAAGCATTGGTGTGGTAATCCCGAAGCAGAAGCTTCTGCTTACAGCTTGTTTGATTATGTAATAGCACAGGATCTGGGAGGAGAAAAGGCTTATCAAATTTTGAAAGAGCAAGCACAGAGTAGAGGAATTCGCTTAGCTTCAGACATGGTTCCAAATCATACAGGTATTGATTCTAAGTGGGTGAGGGAACATCCCGAATGGTATGTTTCATTGGATTATTCTCCTTTTCCTTCCTATTCATATTCTGGTGAGAGTTTATCAGGTGACCCAAATCTTGGTATATACTTAGAAGATCATTATTTTTCGCGATCAGATGCTGCTGTTACTTTTAAACGGATAGACTTTCGCACTAATGAAACCAAGTTTATTTATCATGGTAATGATGGGACAAGTATGCCTTGGAATGATACTGCACAGCTCAACTACCTTTTAAAAGATGTTAGAGAAGCCGTTATTAAGACAATTTTACACGTTGCTAGAAAATTTCCAATCATTCGCTTTGATGCAGCAATGACATTAACCAAGAAGCATTTTCAACGTCTATGGTTTCCAACTCCTGGAAGTGGAGGCGATATCCCGTCAAGAGCAGGTATGGGATTGACTCAAGATGAGTTTCACAAAGCATTTCCTCAAGAGTTTTGGCGAGAAGTAGTGGATCGAATCAACGAAAAGATGCCTGACACTCTGTTATTAGCAGAAGCATTCTGGTTGTTAGAAGGATTCTTTGTTAGAACCTTAGGAATGCACAGGGTTTACAATTCCGCCTTCATGAACATGCTTAGGGATGAAGACAATGCGAAATATCGGTCTGTGATAAAAAATACACTAGAATATGATCCACAAATTTTAAAACGATTTGTAAACTTCATGAATAACCCTGATGAAGAGACAGCGGTTAAACAATTTGGAAAGGGAGAAAAATATTTCGGTATTTGCCTTCTTTTAGTGACTTTACCTGGATTACCAATGTTCGGACATGGAATGATTGAAGGATTTTCAGAAAAATATGGAATGGAATATCGAAAAGCCTACTGGGATGAAGAAGTTGATTGGGGGTTACTCCAACATCACGAGAGAGTTATCTTCCCATTAGTGAATAACCGTTATTTATTCTCGAACGTGGACAATTTTTATCTTTACGATTTGTACACAACAGATGGATATGTAGATGAAAATGTTTTCTGCTACTCTAATGGAACTGAAACCGAACGATCTCTTATAATATACAACAATAACTTCAAGGGTACAGCTGGCTGGATCAAAACGTCTTCTGCAAAACTTAATAAGAGTACAGAGGTTCTACATCAACAAACACTAGGAGGGGGATTATTGCTTACAAATGACCCTGAGAAATACTGGATTTTCAAAGATCAATTTTCCAATCAAGAATATATTAGACACTCATCAGAGATTTTTGATCAAGGATTCTATGTTATCTTAAATGGGTACCAGTCTATGGCTCTCATTAATTTTCGAGAAGTTGTTGATAATGAATGGAAACATTATTCTCATCTAAACAATTTTCTTGGAGGAAGAGGTGTCCCTAACATAGAAGAAGCAAAACTAGAGCTCGTTTACGAGCCTTTATTACAAGCTCTTCGGTCGGTATTTAATTCTGAACTCATTTTCCCATTGTATAAGGCTATAATGCTTTTAGATCTTAAAAATGTGACAGAAACCATTGACCTTGAACGTGTTAACTATGAAGAGCTTTATTTCCAAGTAGCGACTTACACAAATGATAATTTAATTGTTGCAGAAAGAAAACAAATAAGCGAATATTCTTACAGTAAAATTCTGAAAGATTTACTGAGCTTGAGCAGAGTGTACACAAAGGATATGAGTTTTTCCGATGAAATGAGTGATTATATTCTACAAAAAGCTAATAAATTCTCAATTGCATATGCTTGGATTATACTAAGAGGTATAGGTAGAATTGGAAAAGAAGAAGATTATTCAATTAGAAGTAGAGCTCGTCTAGATCAATGGCACCTTGGACATGTGCTCAGAGACCAACTATCAAGATTTCCACGTGTAACCATTGATGAGGCTGATTTCGACATTAATCTCGTTAAAGTATTAATTAGACACCAGTACTGGTTTAAAGATAAAAATATTAAGAATGCAGGAACAATCCTTCGTTTACTTCTTGCCGATCCCGAAATTCATGATTTTTTAAACATTAATAGATTCCA
>JAEOTQ010000094.1 GCA_016839785.1 Candidatus Hodarchaeota archaeon
ATCCACCATTGACTATTATTGTGCCAGGCTGCACTATTTGTATAGAGTGACCCATGGGTGATCATTTCAACTTCTGCTGCTACATCAACAGTGGAAGAGCTGATTACACGGACTTTTACGGTTACTGAGTTTATTGAACCAATTATTCCTGTGATATTCTCAGCTTGATATGTATCCCTTCTAACGTTTGTATCGTCTTGTTCCACATAAGTCGTATCGTTATTATCGGAGACTAGTTGCCAATGAGTACCCGATGTTGGGTATTCAGTGGATATCAAGTTATATGTTCCTAGTCCATTCGGTCGAAGGATAAGAGGATTTTCATCCAATGATTGATCAATCACGATGTCTCTTCTCGAATTAAAGGACTTATCAGCCCACCAATTGGAATAGATTTCTTCATTATCAATACTATAGAAACTACTAGGATTATTTAGATTATTGTAGGTAGTATTAATCCAAGACGCTGATCTAGCAGTACTAGAAATACGTACTTCATCAATTGTCCCATCAAAATAGTTTCCATTCCCATCAGTGCCTATATGCCAGTTTTCAGAGTCAGTTTCGTACCACCCTGAACTCGGTCCTGCATCAAGTGAGCCATCAAGATATAATCGACGATTAGTTCCATCAAATGTCGCTACTGCATAGTACCATTGCCCTGTTGATAATGTACTCCCTGGTACATTACCCCCTTTTGAGGGAGCACCCTGCCAATCCCATCCAAAATTAATTTGGTTGGAACTATCAATCCATAATCCATACCAATTCTGATCAGCTTCCCGTCCTTTTTGAACGAGTCCAACGAAAGATGAAGGTAAAGTTTGAAGGTAAATCCATGCTTCAACAGAAAAATTAGAATTGCCAATTAATTGGGGACTATTCTCGATTTCAATCCAGGATTCTGTACTAATACCAAGAAATTCATCTGCTCCATCAAAAGTCCCATTAGAGTCTTGACTTACAGTTCCATGGATTAATCCGTTCTCAAGATCAGTAACAGAATCATAATGACTACCAGATATTTCGTTTAAATGCCAGATGCCCGTATAACTATTATTCCACACTTCTTCAGAGTTTTGCTGACTTGGAAGGGCAGGATTTCCATAATACATTGTAATAACAGTATCGCTACTACTTGAAAGATTAGGGATATTTAACCACGTAACTAAATGAGCATGAGTTGAATTAAATTCCTGATCAAAATATTCAATCTCGTGATTTAATTTTGTATCTGTACCATCAACAAAGATAATATCATCACCATCAGGTTGTACTCTCTCAATTGAATGTAGATCAGTATCATATAAATCAATTAAAATTGGAAAATTAGTCAGGTCGGCGGATACTTTCGTTGAGTCAATTGTTATGTTTCTACGAAAACGAAAAACTTTAAATGCCCAATCATCAGTTCCATAGCTTTCTTCAGATGACAGGGAGTAAAAATTATTAGGATCATCCTGATTTGCATATTGAGTTTCAATCCATTCGCCTGATCGTCCCGTATCTGAGACTCTTACCTCATCGATTTGCCCATCCCACTCTGCACTCCAAACTTTATCTTTTGGTTGATCCCCGTGGCCAATCCAAAAATCTTGTTCTTGGCTTGTTCCCTTTATAGCATCAGTCTTTGGAAGAATGCCATCCAGAGTTCCATCAATGTATACTCTTATATTTGCACCATCATATGTCGCCACAATGTGATGCCAAGTATTTGTAGTTACATCTGATGTCCCCAGTAATTTATGCGATTCTCCAGGTAAGTTAAATGCAAGGTTTAGTGAAAGCTGCTCTATCCATAGACTATAACCATCGATCCATCCTTTATGGTTCATTATACCATAATAGTGACTTTGAGGAGTAATGTTGTGTTGAATCCACGCTTCTAAGGTTATACCATAACCTGTGACATTCAGGCTAGAATCATTACCACAGTCGATTAGATCATAGTAACCATCTAAATTATTGAAATCTTGAGCATATCCAATGGCTCCTTGCACTCTATGTGGAACATATGAACTGTTTCCTTCCCCTCCTTGCCCATCATTGTTATATAGACTACTATCTTTATATTCATCTGCAATACCACTCCCCTCCTCACTAAGATGCCATACACCAATATAATTATCATCCCATACTCCTGAATTGTCTGTTTGAGGATTTGCATTCGAATTCCCATAATACATTGAGATAATAGTATCCTGAGTGCTTGACAGGTTTGTTTCAACCCAAGCAACGAGATGAGCATGTGTTGAATTATACGCCCGATTGAATGTTTCTATTTCAGAATCTAAGAGTGATCCATTCACATCAGAAAAAATAATATCATTTCCACTCGCTTGAGCATCATTGTGGAGATCAGAGTCATAAATATTTACTAGAATAGGAAAATTTACTAGATCACTACTAACCTTTAAATGATCAATAGTAATATTTTTTCGAAATGACCAACGAGTATCAGCCCATCCAGGAATATAATAAGCAGATTTTCTATATTGTAGAGTAAAAGGGTTAGACACAATTTCAGAAGAGTTTTCACCTATTTTAGGAATATTAACATGAGTGCTAGTTTGTTTGTATTTAAAACCGATTCCCCTTAAACACTGGGCGAATATATGATCTGAGTTAATAAATTCTTGATCTTGTATCGGGATTGTTAATATGAAGCAATTTAAGACAAAGAAGTTTAGTATAAATAACCATTTTATTGTTCTATATCGTCTCATGTGAAATATTCTCCATTGTGATTATCATTATCATTATTATTGTTATTTACCTTAGAATTATTAACACTTGACTTTATTTCAATTAATGAAAAAAGAGATAATTCAAAAGTCAAATTTGGTAAAGACCGTTTAATTACGAATCCCGTCCTTCGTCTGTTGCAAATGGAACATGTTTATCTCCCTGCTACGTGTTCCTCAATAAAAAAAGAGATTAAATTAAGAGTTATTTGGAGTGTAAGAATGAGAATTGTTTCTAAAAAGCAATTAATTCTTTTTTTCAACTCTACTCGCCATGAAAAAGCATTAAATATGAATTTAGAAAGTGAGCAGTTAATGAACAAGACTCACGAAACTGTCCTTATTATTGTAATAATACTGGAAATTACGATTATTAATGAAGCTAGATAATACGTTCGGATTACACAGAACGTCAATTTTCTTTAGATTAGCTATTTTTAGCCTATCCACGGTTTTTAGAAAAGTGGTTTTTACAGTAAATGGTTTACCCTTTCGGATACGATAGTAAAAATAATGGGAAGGGATGTTCGTGCAAAAAAAAAGAGTTTACCCTAGGGAAGTTGTCGATTGAAACCGAGAAGCTCACTATAAAGACGCATTTTCTTCCTAAAAAAGTAGAAGTCGATTTCTGTGGCAGTAAAATTGAAGCAAAGGAAATCGAAATTATTCAAGTTCACTTGGTTTTGAATATCAAAGGATATTATATTACGGAAATATCAAAGTAAAACTTCTAACAAATATCTATTTACTGTTTGTACTTTGGACTCCATCATAGTCTGGTTTTAATTTTTGATTCTATTACCACTATCCTCTCGAATAAAAACTGCTGTGAATTAAGGCAAAATACTCATTAGTTCATGCTTCATGATCTTTTTCATCCTACTAGCGGGTTTATAAGAAGTGATAATCAATGAAATTACCCTTTCGAAAGTATTTCGTCTTATTACGACAGTATTTAGCTCCATATAGGGTATATTTCTTCGTATTATTTTTTCTAGTAATATTGGATATAGGATTTGCATTAATCAATCCTCAGATAATTCGCTACTATTTAGACACATTCGATTTTGTAGAAGCTGGTGGATTGACGACGCCCGCTGCTAATAAACGATTATTAGAAGCAGCAATCCTTTATATTCTTCTTGCGGCGTTGCAGCAAGTCTTCTTTATTGCAGCTGTCTATTTAACCCAATTACTTGCATGGGGTTCTACCAATCAACTACGGATGGATTTAGCAGCCCATTGTGTAAATTTAGATATGACGTTTCACAATCAACATACACCAGGTAAAATGATCGAACGAATTGATGGGGATGTTACAACTCTCTCCACTTTCTTCTCTCAATTTTCGATGTTGATTGTTACAAATCTACTTTTAATAATTGGTATTTTATTCGTTCTTTTTTTGGAGGACTGGAGAATAGGCTTATCTTTTACAGTATTTTGCTTGAGCACCTTGCTCATACTGTACAAGATCTGGAACTATGCTTCTCCATTTTGGAAAAAAGTTCGACAATCTAGTGCTGATCTAATGGGGTATGTTGAAGAAGCCATCACAGGTAAAGAAGATGCTATTGCGAATGGAGCAACACCCTACATCATGAAACGCTTCCACGAATATTCCAAATCTGAATATGATATTACCATGAGGGCGGTATTAGTAAGTAGAATGATTCATATTTCTATAATGGGAATAGTTGCTTTAGGAACTACCATGGTGTTTGCTACAGGGATTCCTCTTTATCAAGGAGAAGTGATCAGTTTAGGAACTGTTTTTCTAATCAATCAATATGTAGCTGCCCTTATTGATCCAATGATACGAATTGTCAGAGAAGCTCAACAACTAACACGTGCAGATGCGTCTATAGATCGTGTTACCGAACTTTTTGCAATTCAAACTCAGATCAAGGATAAAGGGAATTTTGATTTTGGAGAGGATAAACGATTACATCTTAAATTTGACAATCTAGCTTTCTCATACTCAAAAACAGATCCTACAGTGGAGAGCATTACTTTTCACCTCAAGCCTGGGAAAAAACTCGGATTAATTGGTCGGACTGGAAGTGGAAAAACGACAATTTCTCGGTTGTTATTTCGATTGTATGATCCAACCAGTGGTGGGATTTACTTCAATAACACTAATATCAAAGATTATCAGCTTTCAGATTTACGAAATAGCATAGCATATGTAACACAACAAGTAGAAATATTTCAAGCTTCTGTACGAGATAATATCACATTATTTGACAAAAGTCTTTCTGACACAAAAATTTTAAATGTTATAGATGCTTTAGAGTTGCATGATTGGTTTGAGAAGTTAAAAGAAGGATTGGACACTAAATTACTAAGTGGAGAAGCAGGTTTTTCTGCAGGAGAGGCACAACTTCTCGCTTTAACCCGTGTATTCATGAAAAATCCTAGATTAGTGATTTTAGACGAAGCATCATCTAGATTAGATCCTGCGACAGAAAAATTAATTGAGAAAGCCATTGATAAGCTTTTAGAAAATAGAACTGCGATTATCATTGCACATCGTCTCCAGACTCTGGAACATGTTGACGATATCATGCTCCTAGAAGATGGAAAAGTCAGAGAATATGGAGCAAGACTGCAATTACTTAAAGATCCTAAATCGAAGTATTCACAATTATTACGAACAGGTATCGAGGAGGTTTTAGTGTGAACTTAACTCGGTATATGATTGAGAATATTAAATTTAAACCTGGAATCTTCTTTTTGGTATGGTTTACTTCCTTTACTTTCTTTATTACCCCTTTAATTGGAGCTTTAACCGTCAGGGAAATTTTCAATCATCTGGAAGGAATCGTCGCTATTGAGGTTAATATCTGGTCATTAGTTGTAATTTTACTTGTAGTTAATGTTATTCAAATAATTTTTGACGTCTTTTGGGCTATTTTACAGATTATGTTCTTTATGTCAATGAGGCTACTCTTCAGAAGGAATATGATGAATGGGCTCTATGCTCAGTATGGAGCTAATCCTCCTCCTTATTCTCCAGGGGAAGCAATTTCTCGATTTCGACAGGATGCAGAGGAAGCAGCTTATTTCCCAATAGCAATGGCTGATCTGTTAAATTTCTTCATATTCGGAGTTATTGCTTTACTATTAATGTTGTCCATAAATTCAGAGGTTACATTTTTCATTTTTCTTCCATTTGTATTTGTTGTTATCCTAGTGAATGCTTTTCGCAAGAGAGTAGCTCACTATCGCAGCGAGAGGAGGAAAGCTACAGGTGAAGTCACAAGCGCAATAAGAGAAATTTTCAGCTCGATTCAAAGTGTTAAGGTAAATACCTCAGAGAAGAATATGTTGGAGCATTTTGAGCAAATAAATAATAAAAGAGCACAAGCGGCGATCAAAGATGAGTTTTTTGGGTCACTCTTACGAGCAACACGAACATTTATCGTCTTTTTAGCTACAGGAATTATGTTTTTGATGATAAGTGCACCTATGCTAGCAAAAGAATTTAGTATTGGTGATTTTGCTTTATTTCAATATTTATTAAATTGGGTAACAGGTTTTATATCTTACATGGGAGAATCAATTGCACGATATCATCGAACAACTGTTTCTTATAACAGAATGACCAAATTGATGAGAGGAAAGAAGGTAGATATTTCTGAAGACGATATAGTGAAAGCTAGTCCATTATATTTGAGGAATCCCTTTCCTTCACGAACTATTCCTGAAAAACAATCAGTAGATCATCTAGAGAATATTATTGTGAAGAATCTAACCTATCGATACCCTGATTCAGAAAAGGGAATACAAGATGTATCATTTACGTTAAGGAGAGGAACTCTCACAGTAGTTACAGGACGGGTAGGTTCTGGAAAATCAACACTACTTAAGGCGTTTCTTGGTCTTTTACCAAGTTCAGGAACAGTTTGGTGGAATGATGATCTCATTACTGATATTCCCAAAAGTTTCAGACCTCCTCGGGCTGCTTATACTCCCCAAGTACCAAATCTGTTTAGTGATACAATAAAAGAAAATCTGTTGTTGGGATTACCAGAAAATCCAGAACAGATGCAAGAAGCAATCAATCTAGCTGTATTCACAAAGGATTTAGAAGAAGTAGAAAAAGGATTAGAGACAGTAGTAGGACCAAAAGGGAAAAAACTCTCTGGAGGTCAACAACAGAGATTAGCTGCTGCGCGAATGTTATTACAGAACTCTGAGTTAAAAGTATTTGATGACCTATCAAGTGCCTTAGATGTTGAAACAGAAAAGATCTTCTGGGAGCAAATGTTTCGTATTAAAAAAGATAATACATACTTGGTCGTATCTCATAAACCTTTAGTACTACAAGAGGCAGATAATATTATAATCATGAAGAAGGGGAAAGCAGAAGCTTCGGGAACATTAGAAATCCTTCTAAAAACCAATCCCGAAATGCAGCGTCTGTGGGAGGGGAGATTTGAAAACAATAATAATTAAATTCGAAAAATTGAACCAAGATTTCTAATAATTCTTGGATAAAAGGTTCTTTAACGGAAGATGAACTTATGACACAAGAAATGAAAGAAAACATCATTACAAGAATCTTCGACGCTCCAAGATCATTAGTTTTTGAACTTTGGAAGGATCCTAAGCATTTAGCTAACTGGTATGGACCCAAAGGGTTTACAACAGAATCTGAATTGGATTTCCGAGTTAGCGGTGAATGGAAATATACCATGACAAGTAGGGATGGGTCTTCGTTCACAAGTAAATCCATATATCAAGAAATCGTCGAAAATGATAAAATTGTTTATTTAGAAGAAAATGCAAATGTCAAACTTCTTATAACTTTGACCTTTGAAGATGAAGGATCTGATAAAACAAATTTTAATCTAAAAATGTCGGTTGAGCCATTCACTGAACAAATGTTTGAAGGCGCGGCAATGGGTTATAATTCAGCATTTGATAAACTTGAGGAATATCTTAAGACATTGAATTAAATAACAATATGAATAATCGATTATGGCAACTGCTAGTTATTTCATAGTTATTCTTTCTTCAATTTATTGTC
>JAEOTQ010000095.1 GCA_016839785.1 Candidatus Hodarchaeota archaeon
ACAAGAGTGATTGTATAATAATGGCATGCAACACCCGAATAGCTCGAGGTGTAGTTGAAGGGATCCTTAGAGCTGCCAAAGATACTCAATCACCTATTGTATTTGAATTAGCAAAATCTGAGTCTGATCTTCAGGGTGGTTATACAGGTTTAACCCCTGAAAAATATGCAAAATTTGTAATGGAAGCAGCAAACAAAGTTCAATATCCCCATTATGTCATTCACGGAGATCATATAAAGATAGCGAAGATGGAGGACATTCCAGGAGTTAAAGAGCTCATATCTGCACAAATAGAAGCTGGATACACATCTTTCGCAATAGATGCTAGTTTTATGTACGATACAACTGGGTCTAACGATAGAGAACGATTAGCCAAAAACATTGAAGCAACCTCCGAGGTTGTCCATTTTATTGAAGATAAATTAGGTCACAAAGATTTTGGTTTGGAAACAGAAGTAGGTGAAATTGGTAAAACAGATCCAACAACGGGATTAGTAAAAACAACGGTAAATGAAGCCTCAACGTTTATAGAAGCCCTCAAAGAAAATGATGTGCACCCGCAATTCTTAGCCATTGCAAATGGTTCAGTTCATGGCTTTCAATATGATGAACATGGAAATCCACTACCACAAGTTGGTATAGACATAGAATTGACGAAAGAGATAGGTGCAGCGATTAAACCAATGGGGGTGAAAATCGCCCAGCATGGAATAACTGGTACACCTTTAGATGTCATCGCTTCACAATTTCCGAAAGATGTTCTTGGAAAAGGTAATGTGGGTACCAATTGGATGACAATTGCTTGGGATGTCTTAAAAGTCTTCGAACCAGAACTTTATGGAACAATTCACGCATGGACAATCAACAATTATCAGAAAGAAAGTGTTCCAGAGAGAGAAACTTTTCTCAAGTATAGCAAACTCGCAATTATTGAACATTTTGACGACATTTATTCAGTAAAAGAAGAGACTGAACATTCATTAACATATACAGCTTATGCTAGTGCATTATTCTTCTTAAAAGCTTTCAATAGCTATGGACAGGCGAATTTGTTGTAAAAAATTGATCGGTTATTATTTATGAAAGATTTTACCAACTTTTAATTTAAGCTGGCACCACATTCGATACAGGACTGTGGTTTACCAAAGATGATCGAGCCACAAGTAGGACACCACTTTTCAGAAGAAAAGTCGTTGTTTATCAGTTCTGAACCTTCAGCTAAGAATCGTCCTACTTCATTAATATTTTTTAATCCTTTTCTGTCTGAATAAAACTCTGTGTAACCACAGTTAGCACAGGTGAGAGCTTCAAGAGTTGCAGTTTTAGAGCCAGGTAAATCGATGGATAGATGACCATGGGCATGTAATCTATGAGGACCAGCTATCCGTGAATTATTACATTTGGGACACTTATGTAAGAAGTTCATTTCCAAAACTCGATTTAATTCTATACATCCCCCTTCAAAACATTTTAGGTAAGCGAACTTTCATGCAAGTCATATAAATTTGATTTTTTTCTTCCGGAGATGGGAAAGAATTGCGAATTTTTTAGATGAGTTTTAATTTTGTTTAATTAATACCCAAAAAAGGCTTGTTTCGGGATGTAAAAGGTTCTAATGTTAAAAGGTATAGTTCATGATAGATGAGCAAATTTTAGGGATTATGTTAACACTACTCGCAGCTTTTGCCTGGGGATCGGCTGCAGCATTGAATAAATTCATACTGAAGCCAGAACATTCCCTAATTGTAACAATGACCATTAGAGGGGTTTTTACTGTTCCGTTCCTAGTAATAATTACTTTTTTTATTAATAGATTTGAATCTTTAGAAGTCTTATTCTATCCAGAGATATTTCCAATCTTAATCCTATCTGTTCTCTTTGTTGGAATTGGTGATCTAAGTTTTTTTGGCTCATTACAAAGGATTGATGTTTCAAAAACCCAACCTATCGCTGCAATTTATCCATTATTTACTGCTGTACTCTTAGTTCTGTCTGGACTCGAAGATGTTACTATTGATGTATTGCTAGGAACAATAGTATTAATCGTCGGTATAGGACTTTTAGCCCAACAAACAAGTTCAACCTCCTCTTCTAATCCTACCCGTCAAAAAGAAAGAGATATGAAAGTAGGATTTATTCTGGCAATTTTGGCTGCAATTTTTTGGAGCTTCGCTATTTTCACCATAAGGATAATACTAGATCACCCCGAAATAGATGTTTATTCGATGGTGACTATTCGGTTTGCTATTTTGACACTCTTCTTTATTATACTATGGATAATTAATACGATAAATCGTCAGCAGGCTGGGAAAGAGGATCCCTCATTCATCTCAATCATGGATAGAAAAATTCTTACAGGATTAGGGCTGGGAGGCATAATATCATGGGGTATTGGTGGTGTAAGTTTCTTTCTTGCGATCGAAATGATTGGAGCAGCTAGAGCAACTCCAATCTCCTCAATTAATCCGCTAATTTCTGTCGGCATCGGGATTTTGGTTCTCAAGGAGAGGTTAACTATAATTCAGGCCATTGGCATTCTCTTAATCTTTTTTGGAATAATTATTATCTCAATATAGTTCAGTCAGATCCTTTAGTAACTATTCATTCTCATTAATCGGTGAAGAGAAGAGGATTAAAATTGGATCCATTCCAAATTTCTTAATGATTTTGTCAAATGACTGAAAAATAGAAGGAGGAGAGATTACTTGTTTCATGTGTTCATTATACTTTTTAGAAGAAGAATTAAAAATTTTTTTGATTATGGAAATAAATTTCTGTTTTGTTATACTTTTCCCTGCTGTAACTACGGCTAATGTTTTTGTATCCATGGTAAAATAAATTATTTTATGTCTCCCTAGCTTTACTTCCTTTATATCACCATTAATCATGAGATCCGTAAATAATCTTAAAGTTACCAAGATTTCATTAAATAATTCGATATCTGTTGATAATTTGCGATTCTGAGGAGACAAAAAGCATAAACCAGTTTCATTAATGATATATGTACCATTTATTATCATATGGCAGATTTTTCCTTCCAGATTATCCAGAAAAAAGAAAATTTTTTCCTAACGGTGAGATTTACCCCAAGAAATAGGTTTTTCTTACATTAATTTTACAGAGAAATTCACATAAATTGAATGAGTAATGGTTAATAGAGGATTATGAGCTAAAAAATTACACATTTCTTTCTGATTTTTGTTTCAAGATTCTTTCTAATAAACTTTAAATATTAGATTAATGTTTGTCAAGAGAAACTATAATTATACTTGATTAGATTGGTAAGAGTATAGAAACTTATCAAGAATTCTATTATTATAACACCATCCCCACGATTTTATATTGCACGCACTTTCCTTGGAATGTATTTAGAACAAGATCTATTGATAATTATGCCAATCAAAGGTACCTAATATATCAAACGCCCAAGGTGCATACACATCTGGTCCAATATAATAATAATAGGAATATTCTTGGTAGTTATCACGAAGATCTGATAATCGATAAATGAAATCATTTGTCCATGAAAGTGGTATTTTCACTTTTCCAACTACTATACCTTCTTCTAGGTTGTAAATCATCTCAACATACGGAAAAAATTTGAGATGTTCAAGAATATTCCTAATTCCTCCAGTTTTCGATGAATTAATTCGAATGCAGAAATGAACCTTAGAACCTAGACCAATGTTACTGAAAACTGGATAACGAAATATAATGGAATTCCTCAAAAGTTTCTTCCAATCTTCGGCAATGTAGGAACGAGATACTTGTAATTGTTTCACAAGATTCTCCTCAGCCATTGCAGAATGCTTGTGAACCAAGCCTAGAAGACGACCCTCGCGATAGGATAATGGATAAGAATTATAAAGCGGATTCAAATTGAATTCAATCCCTATTTCTCCTACTATTAATTGTGTATTCCAATTACCGCCCACCTCCAATAATGGTGGCTTTAACTTCCACCTCTCATCAGGATTCTGAGTAAAACCTCCAAAATTCCATCCACGATAAAAGAAGTGCATCTGTACTTTATCTTCTGAATCAAAAAATTCTATGAGGTTTAAGTATGCAGATGTATCACGGTAAGGATACTGTATAACTGTTGAAAATCCACCATGAGTTGTTAAAGGAAAAGAATGGGCGATATAAGGTTCTAAATTCGTTAAAATTTTTGATTTTTTGTGAAAAATTAGTTCTGTTTGATATCCAATACGTGCCATATCCACTAAATAGATTAAACTCAATACATTATGTTGGAACAAATACTTTAGACTATTAGAAACAGTACGAACATCTTGACGTGTTCCATAAGCCAATTCCTTTAATTTGGGAAATCTATCTAAAGATTTAGAAAATCCAGGTTGTGCTAATTTTCTAATTATCTGATAATCGCTTTTCCTTAAACGCACATTTAGGTCAACAAAAAGTGAATTCAGAACTTTTTCAAACACTCTAGTTGATGGGTTCTTTTTCAGACTTGATATCAAGGAATCGGATGATTTCCATGCCTCAAAAAGGATAAGCTGATATGGAAAAAGAAGTTGATTACCACGGAGGCTGAAAACAAAGGAAGAATGTTCAACATAATATTCCTCGATTAGATAAACAGTCTCAAGATGTTTCCATTTTTCGAAAAAAGGTCGTGTAAGTTCATCTACCATTTTCCGTGATATCTCCTTCCATTTCCTCCAAGAAATGACCGATTTTCCATCAGGTTTGATAAAAGTTTTAACACTCTTCCAATAACCGATAAAATCCAAAATGAATTTTATATTTTCCTTCTCATTAATCAATTCGGACTGTTGTTCCTCTTCCATGACTTCTACCATCCCATATCAATTTTATTTACATACAATCGATTCAAAAAATGCATAGGAATTTGCTATTTTTTAATTCTTCTATATTCTTTAACCTGTCAAGGTAAGTTTGATATGCATTTCATTTAGTCCATACAAATGGAGGATAATCAGAATGCTGCATAATCTACGACAACGAATAGTATTGGTCAAACCGAGTAAAAAAACAGCGATAAGAATGGTTCCTTGGCTTGTATATTTAACCCTTCTATTGTTAACGATATCTTTAGGAGTAGCTGATCCAGGAGGAGGTACACCTCCAGGCCCTACTTAAGCTGATTCCGAGCTAAAGATATCTATATTTTTTTTCTCAGAGTTGAAAATATTTGGCTAAATCGTTAATGAAACAGACGACAATCTCAAAATTGGACGCTATTCTCCTTACAGCTCTTCTTCCTTCAGCAATAATTCGAGATTTTAAGATTCAAGAGAAAGGAATTCATTGCATCTTTAATTCACCAATCTCACAAATCCGAAAAATAATCAAAACTTTTCTTTCTTCTCTCTATGGTATTACAGGAGAGGTTTTCTACTTCAGATTAATTAATGATCAAGAGGCTATCCTAAAAATCTATAGTGTGAACGGATTGAATTTTTCTGAAGATATATTGTACAATCCGTCAGCTTCTTTCATAGAGAGGGATGGATTCTGATTCAAAGCGTCTTTATCATCCACGAATCAGGCTTATGTTTACTGTCACGCCATTATAGTGGTTCTTCAGGAGATTCTGATCTGTTTAGTGGCTTCTTAGTTGCAGTGTCAAGTTTCACGAACACCTTAATTGGTGAGAAAATCCACGAAATCTCAATGGAACATCATAAAATTGTCTTTAAATTGCAAAAGACTATCCTCCTCG
>JAEOTQ010000096.1 GCA_016839785.1 Candidatus Hodarchaeota archaeon
GGACAGTTGTCTACACAGTATCCACATAAACTACAAGTACCATAATCGAGTTGTGGGAATTTCTTTTCTTTTCCTTCTACTTCGACTAGTTTTATTGAATTACAGGGACAAACTCTTGCACAAATTCCACAACTTATACAATCATCGAATTTCAATTGATGACGCCCCCTGAATCTCGGATAAAATACTGGGCGCTCAGTAGGGTAGGATATTGTCTGACCATTCATGAAAACTTTTGGAGCCACGATAGAAATTGGTTTAAGGATTTTTTTCCATATGTCTGTAATATTCATTTATGCTACCCCCATTACTTTCATTGCCAATACAAAAACTAGATTGAGTAACGCTAAAGGTGTTAGATATTTCCAACCCAAGTTTAACATTTGATTCATTTTGAGCCTCGGAAAGACGCATCTAAGGAGGATTATGAAAACTACTACTGCTAACATCTTTGCAATTAGCCAGAAAATATGACTAGCAATTACATTACCAAATAATACAGGCCCATTATATCCTCCCAAATATAAAGTAATGAATAATAGTGTCCATGCTTGGAACATCACATATTCAGCCATCATAGTGAAGCCAAAGAATATTCCACTAAACTCTGTTCTCCAACCAAAAACCAGCTCCACTTCAGCTACGGGAATATCAAATGGTGTTCTTTCTGCTTCAATTATTACCCCAATAAAGAAAATTATGAAGCCTATGAACTGAGGTAAAGCAAACCACATGTTTTTCTGCATTTCCACAATTTTAACCAGGTCAAAAGAGCCTGCCATTATTGCTATAGCCGCACCACAAAGAACAAGCGGTATTTCTGCACTAATGTACATGTAGGCTACCCGCCATGCTCCTATAAACGAATATTTATTGTTGGAGGCCCATCCAGCAAAAATGGGTATTAAAGGCGCTAAGCCTGCAATAGCGAAAAACATTGGGAGGGATAAGCTTCCTATATCCCATAAGACCCAATTTTTATCACAAGGAATCAGTATTAAAGCAAGAGCCGGTATAGTTGAAGCGAGGACAGGCATTGCTGAGAAGAACCATTTGTTAACATCATCCGGGATTATAATTTCTTTTAGGAATAGTTTCAAGAAATCTGCAAAGACTTGTAGGAGACCTGAACGCTTACCACAATAATAAGGACCTACACGAAGCATAGCTCGTGCTAAAAACTTACGTTCAAACCAAACAGCAAAGATTGCGAAGACTAGTATGAATGCAAGTCCTGGAATAAGTGTTATCTGAAGAAGGGGTTTTGAGTTGATGGATAGGAATGTCCACATCCAGTTCCATAATAATAGTATGGGGTTCATTTTATCACCGATCTGAATCTAAGTACCATGGATCAATGCTGTTTATCACGACTACCATGTCAGCCATGGTCATGTAAGTTAATTCTGCCATTCTCTCGAAAACATACATATTTCTGAGAGTTGGTGAGTTGATCTTTACTCGATAGGGTTTATCCTTTCCATCTGTAAAAAGATGAATTCCAATTTCTCCTCTTCCGGTTTCTACTCGAGAATATACCTCGTTTTTAGGGATACGTAGAAACGGCGAAACACGGGTTTTAATTGGACCCTCCGGAATCTCGCTAGCCACTTGTTCCATTATGTTAAGAGCTTGTCCAATTTCCTTGTATCTGACTTTTGTTCTTGCAAGACAATCCCCTTCTTTTTCGGTAATTATTTTCCAGTCTAGGTCTTCATATGCAGCGTATGGAGATTCTTTTCTCATGTCAATGGATACTCCAGATCCTCTAAGTACAGGACCTGTTGCTCCTAATCGAACTGCATCCTCAGCACTGAGATAAGCGACGTCTTTGGTTCTTATTTCAAAAGTATAGTTTTCTACCATAGCGTCCCAGTACTCTTGAAAGCGATCTCGCAAGTAATTTACTCCTTTTATGATTTTATCTTCAAATCCTTCGGGGAAGTCTTTTTGGACTCCCCCGGGAAGGAAGAAATTATAGCTCCACCTTGCACCAGTTAATTCCTCTAATAAGTCTAAAAGAACGGTTCTGTCCGTTGTCGTCCAAAGAAATACAGCTGGGAAATAACCTGTAGATTCTGCTTGAAGGCCAAAAGCATATAGATGTGTATTTATTCTTGCCATCTCGCATACAAGTGATCTTATCCATTGAGCTCTTTCTGGGACATCAATTCCTGCTGCTTTCTCAATTGCTGTTATATAAGATATCCCTATGTTTGCAGTATCAGCCATAACCATTCTTTCTATAGGCACTATTCCTTGGAAATAGGTTCTATTTTCTAAGATTTTTTCAATTCCTCTATGCGTATATCCCAAGTCAGCGATTATTTTATGAATTTTTTCACCATCAGTATCAAGGAGAATCCTTGTTTGACCACTCATAGGGTGTTGAGGACCCCAACTAATCCGTTGAATATCAGGTTCAAGTTTAGGTTCGGTCATTCTGAGATTCCCTCTCCTTTAAAGTCCTTACGAAGTGGATATCCACCTTTCCAATCAGGGGGTAACAAAAGAGGACGCATATCAGTGTGTCCATGAAATTCTATCCCAAACATTTCATTTGCTTCTCTTTCATGGAAGCTCATAGCATCCCATACTTGAGTCAATGTTGAGATTTTTAGATTGTCTCGGGCTAGATCTACCCTATAGAAAAGGAACAACCCAGTTCTTGGATTTTGAACATAATATATCATTTGCATTTTGTTTTCGTTTAAATAATCCATCCCACCAGCAGCTGATGGATAAGTAAAGCCCATATCATGCTTTAGTGATTCAGCAACTTCGATTATATGTTCCTTTTTTACCACTATTTCCACTTGATTAGGGCCTTTAACATCTGCCGATATTATCATATCTTCGAAGGATTCTTTAACTGAATCAACAAAAATTTCAAGCTGTTCTGGCACCCAACTTCACCTCATTCTTGATCTTTTCTTGTAATTTCATCATTCCATGGATTATTGCCTCGGGGCGTGGAGGACATCCCGGGATATAAACATCTACTGGTACGTATTCATCTATTGGAACAACAGTGTATGAATCATAGAAAGGCCCTTTTCCAACAGGACATGCGCCTACAGCAACTACATATTTAGGCTCTCCCATTTGTTCATAAAGATATTTCACTCTTAGAGCCATTTTTCGACTAGTTACTCCTACTACCATTATACAATCGCACTGCCGTACACTTGCGAACGGTAGTACTCCCAATCGTTCCATATCGTATTCTGCGCCGCTTGTTTGCATGAATTCTGGACCACAGCAGCCAGTCACTAAATGAGTTGGCCAGATACTGTATTTCCTCGCCCAACCAGCAACATACTCAACTAGATTATAGATTGGCATAGGTACATGATATTTCTCGAATATTCTCTCCTTGATCGTGGTTTCCTCGGTCAATTTTAATGCACCAATTTTTTGAGTTCAGCTAGGAAGTACCCAACTCCGATGAGTATGATAAGAATGTAGAGGGATACACCTGCAATTATTCCTGGATTTAAATTAATTGATATTGCCGCCATTAATACAACCCAACCAAATGCGTCTAAGGCGAAAAATACGACAGCATAACCAAAGTAGCGTGAAATACCCGTGAGTCTCCAATTTTTCGCGTCATCAAATAAGGGGTTTCCACATTCATAGATGGTTGTTTTAATTTTGTTTGGTTTTATTGGTCCAATGGCTCTAGCAATAAGTATTACGACTGTTAAAAATGCGAGTTCGGTGAAGGTGAATATCCAGAATGCCCAATGATCTCCTATGTATAACATTTTACCGATCACACGCCATAGGTGTACTAACGCACAGGTTTGCTATATAATCGTTTTTCCACATCAGTACACATATGAAGAATTTTTGTAATTCAAATAGAGTCACGGTGAACAATTTAAGTTGTTTAATGAGAGGAAACTATGTATCATGCTTAGAAAAATGATGAGCGCATTAAGCCAAAGCCATCAAAAATCACTGGACTTTTTGTTGGATGGATTTTTGTAATGTATTCTGCTTTTGTAGGGGATTTTTTTTCGAGTTGCATTTTCAGTATTTTTTATTAAACTTTACATCAAACTAGGTTTCCTCAATATTTGATTCGTCTATGTTTGCTAATAGTTCTGTTGCTTTAATTATTCCAAGTTCTATTGTTTGATTTGTTTTAGATTTGGTGGTTCGAGTAAGTATCTGTATTGTTGCTTCGAATAAAAAATAGAATGGTATTGTCATTAAGAACATTGTAATGGGTGTTGGATCTGGAAGAATTGCGGTGATAATTAACATTAATATGAAAACCTGTTTTCTGTTCTTTTTTAGGGTATCAAGCTCCATTAGATCAGCTCTAACTAACACATATAGGATTAGTGGAAATGTATAGAAAATTCCAGAGCCAATTAATCCTAGATATACCATTTCGAAAATATATTTGACGCTATAAAACTGTATGACTTTAATCTGGTATACAAGTTTGTATTATACTTGAAATGTTATGGGAAGTAATTGA
>JAEOTQ010000246.1 GCA_016839785.1 Candidatus Hodarchaeota archaeon
ACAAAAATTTAGACCCTTATCCCATAACTATTCCTTACAAGACGGGCGGTCATTTCCTTTCGAAACCAATACTCATCTCTCCGATAGGTGGGGAGACACTTCAGGGCACGGTGACCATTCAGTGGACAGCCTCAGCCGATTCACTAGGACATACGATAGTCTATGATATTGAACTCTCTACTGACGGTGGTACTAGTTGGACATCATTAATAACTGGGTTAACAACCCCCCATTATGTGTGGGATTCCACGACTATAGCTGATGGCAATAATTATCTTGTGAAAATCAATGCTAGTTGCGTTGAAGGATTATGGCAGGTTGATATTTCTGATAGCACATTCAGTATTATTAACACAGTCACAACTGGAACTCCAACTAAGACTACTACGACAAGTACTCCTACTACTATAGTCACAACAAACCCTCCAACTCTTCCAGTTCCATCATCAGGATTTAGTTTATTATCTGTCTTTGTAATAATTGCTGTAAGTCTAATCATCAAGAAAAAGGATAAGAGATGAAGAGGAACTGAAATCATTAAGAGCGTGTATCGTTTGAGGATTTAGAATAAAGTAAGAGGTAGACTCCCCCATATCTCTTTTCCCTTCCACCTTTTTTTCAATATTATGAGATCTCATTCATTAAAATCTGAAATAAATAAAAAGAACTCCATCCACCCAAATTTAGGTATATTCACTTTAGTAATCGTTTTTCGTCAAACAGTTATCTCTATACTGAGCTTTCGGACTAACTCCTTGTACCTGTTGCGGACGGTCACTTCGGTCTATTATTCCTTTAAAAGACCTATATAAAACAGGAAACAGATAAAAACCCATACTCTATTACGAATGTATTTTCAATATCAATCCTTTTCATATTGTTTCTAAGGAGAGAAAGATAGTGAAGAAAAAGAAATTTTCATTATCATTGCTAGTATTTATACTAATAGTTTTAGTTCAGGTTTTAAATGTTTTAATTTGGACTGAAACTGGAATTACTGCTCCTCAAACTACAATCTATCCTTCTAGATCATTATTCTCTATTTCTAAGCCAATGACATATATAGAACATGATCCTATCGACATTGATAATAATTCGGCATTTGGCCCCTCAGGTTACAATTTTCCTGGAAGTGGCACCATTAACGATCCATATATAATCGGGGGGTATAATATCACCAATTCTGAGAAGAATTTGATAGATATTTACAACACTACAGTCTATTTCCAGATCAATAACAGTTGGTTAAATGGCTTAAATAGCATGAATTACGGTATCAATCTTGAAAAAGTCACAAACGGAATAATTACAGACAATGACATAATGAATAGCAGATATGGCATTAGGGTGACATCATCCTCAGAAAATAACACATTTACAGATAATACTGTAACCAACAACACTTTTGCAAGTATTTATTTAGGTTCTACAGAAAATAACACTGTTATTGCTAATACTATTTGCTATAATTCTGGTATTGGGGTTTTAATCTCGGGTACCAACAATATTTTGTTCAACAATATAATCTATAATAACTCAAATGGCATAAAATTAGGTTCCGATAGAAATACTCTGTCAAATAATTCTATATTCAATAACAGTAACAATGGATTTCACTTGGAAAACTCATACAACAATACTATATTCAATAATACCATCTGTAATAACAAAGACGATGGAATATACTTGAGTCATTCGTCAAGCAACTCCATTACAAATAATACTATCTGTAACAACAATGACTATGGGATTAATCTTTACTTTTCGTCAAACAATACCATCGCTAATAATACGAGCAGTAACAATTACAAAGACGGAATATACCTACGTAGTTCGTCTAACAACAACAGCATTGGCAAGAACACTATCAATAACAACGACTACAACGGAATACGCTTGCAGTCTTCGTATAATAACACCATGATTAATAATGCGATCAACCACAGCTTCAATTCTGGGATTCACCTGTTTTATTCGACTGACAACACTATCGCTAATAATAGCATATGTAACAACAACGACTACGGGATAAATCTTTATTCTTCGTCAAACAACACCATATTTTACAACAAAATGACAAATGATAGCCTTTACCTCTCAGGAAATGTCGTTAAAGACTGTGTACAACGTGAAGTGGTTGGTAACCTAGTTGGTGGAAAACCCCTAGTTTTTTGGCAGAGTATTACTAGCGGAGTAGTTCCTCTTGGAGCAGGGCAAGTCGTTTTGGTTAATACTACCACAGTTACTATTAGTGGTCAAAACTTATCTAAAACAAGAGTTGGTCTAGTAGTGACCTTCTGTCAGCAATTGAATATTAGTAATAATATCATCAGCAACAACGAAGACGGAATAATCATGGATTTTTCAAATACAAATACTATTGCTAATAATGAAATCAGGGACAATAACGACGATGGATTATTCCTGTATTATTCGACGGAGAATACTATTATTAATAATACCATCAATAACAACAATGACAGCGGAATATACCTGTTTTCTTCAACTATGAACACTCTTACAAATAATGCCATAAGTAACAACAAAGGCATTGGATTGTTCTTGGAGTCTTCAATTAATAACAACATTACCAATAATACTGTCAGTAGCAATAAGGACGACGGAATAAACCTAGAGTCTTCACCTAACAACACCATTGCTCAAAATACCATTGAAAACAACTACGACGCCGGAATTTATCTATATGATTCAGTTAACAACACTATTACTAATAATACTATCAAAAATAACACCATTTACGGAATGTATCTATCATCTTCAGCCGATAACAACCTCATAACCTTTAATACTATCAGAAATAATAATAAACGCGGAATGCGTCTATTAAGATCAGCAAACAACATCATTGCTGATAATGCTATCAGTAAAAACAACGGTGACGGAATTTATACGTTTGCTTCAGCCAACAACACCATTAACAATAATATTATCAATAACAACAGCGGTTACGGAATGTACGTGAGTTCTTCATCAAATTACACTATTTCTGAGAATATCATCAGCAATAACAGGGGATACGAAATATTCCTGTATTTTTCAACTAACAATACCATTAGTAATAATACTATTTTTGACAACAACTACAAACACGGAATATCCATGAGTCATTCAGCTCACAATAGTATATTATGCAATAATTTGTCAAATGTAGGCCTTTCAATTTCTGGAAATGTAGTTGAAGAATGTTTACAACATGAAGTGGTTGGTAACCTTGTCAATGGGAAACCATTAATTTTTTGGCAGAATGTTGAAGGTGGAATAGTCCCTCTTGGTGCTGGGCAAATTGTCTTGGTCAATACAAGTGGTGTTATTATTAGTAGTCAAAACATATCTAATACTTCAGCAGGCGCAGTTGTAACCTTTAGTCATCAGATAAAGATCACCAATAATGACATCAACGGAATATTCCTGACTTATTCAGCTAACAACACCATTAGCAATAATTACATCAACAACAACAGATATTACGGAATATACCTGGGTTCTTCTACAGAGAATACCATCAGTAATAACTACATCAACAACAACCACGATGGAATAGTTCTAAGTTCTTCAGCACACAACACCATTACTGAGAATATAATCAACAATAACGACGAGGATGGAATACGCCTGTTTTTTTCAGATAACAACACGGTTGCCAATAATATCATCAACAACAATGAAAACAACGGAATAAAACTGTCGCGCTCAGTCGACAACACCATTGGCAATAATTACATCATTAACAATACCAAAAACGGAATAGACCTGTATTATTCAGCTAATAACACCATTAGTTTTAATGATTTTGTAGGAAACAACCCAGGGGGACCATCTCAAGCATATGATTCAAATAATTTAGGCCAGGATAATATTTTTCACTTCAATTATTGGGATGATTGGACCAACCCTGATAATAATGATGATGGTATTGTTGATAATCCTTATGCTATTTTTGGTGATGAATTTAATGAAGACCCCTATCCAGTGACGGCTCCTTATGATATCGATGTTAGTTCCCTCACTACAACAACAATCACTACCTCAACAACTAGGGAAACATCAATGACAGAAACAACGACATCTGAAAAAACAATGACGATAACAACAAAAGCAGCAGATTTTGGCGTGATCTCAATATTTATAATTGCTTTAATTTTCCTTAACAGAAACCAAAGAACTTGACTCAAACGTCTAAAAGAGAAAGAGCTCCACTTAAAGTACTATCTCTTCCTTATTCGGTTTTTTCGGCTTTTAAATGCCATTAGATTAAAATTCGCTTTCTTCTCTATTCCAAAAAATCCTTCTTCATTTTGTTGTCTTAATTTCTCAAATATTGTGAATGAAGTTAGAAATTTCTCCATTTATAATAGAAAAAAGAAAACTCTATCCACCCGAATTTTTATGTATTCACACTAATAAGCGTATTTTCTCAAACAGTGATCTCTATGCTGAGCTTTCGGACTAATTCCTTGTACCGATTGCGTACGGTGACTTCAGTATTGAAAACATCAATAAATCCATCACAAAGAAAACAAGAATAATAAAAAAAAGAATAGGGGGAGAGTCAACCAAGGGAAAGCTACTTCATTAATTCGAGTGTCTTTTTGAAAGTGAAATGAATGTCGATTAGAGGTTCAGCTCCAAAATTAACCAACAATCCAAGCGGATAACTCATAATTTGTTCCCAAAGTGCTTCATGGGAATCCGCGTTTACAATAGCAAGACCCCCACCGTCAATGGTCTGATAGACACAATCAATGGAACCATCTGCGAGCTTTGTTTCAAACCATTTAATAGTAGCTTGGATTAACTCTCGATAATTTTCTGGGGCTTGAACTCCCTCACGGGGTTCTGCCACAACAAGGAATTTCAATCTTTTTCACCTCTCCTGTGATATTCCTACCTAGGATAAAAAAGTTGGTTTTCAGAGGGCAAGAAAGGATAAATTCCGAGAAATAGACTTATTAGAAAAAAGAAAACTCCCTCCACCCAAATTTAGGTGTATTCACTTTAGTAATCGTTTTTCGTCAAACAGTTATCTCTATACTGAGCTTTCGGACTAATTCCTTGTATCTGTTGCGTACGGTCACCTCGGTGACAGTAAGTTCAAACATTTATATATACAGAATAGCAAGCAATGCTAGTAACGTTGATTTTTACGCGAAGGAAATAAGCTGATTATTAGTACAGATAGAACTATTAGAAATTCAAAAGCACTGGAAGTTTGTGATGTAGAACTATGAGGAGTTAAAGGATCACAGCTGGATTCAACTTCTTCTCCATCGCTTTCTCCATCATTATCACTATCCCAATTGTTAGGATCTGTCCCTATCAAGTATTCGTTGAAGTTAGAAAGACCATCGCTATCTTTGTCTTGTTTAGCATCCAGTGGATCCGAAGAATTAAGTCCCATATGATGTTCCCAACCATCAGGCATACCATCATCGTCAGTATCGGAGTCAGTAGCGTTTAATCCCAATTGAAATTCCTGTAGATTTGTGAGATCGTCTCCATCAGAATCATGCGACGCATCGTTGGCACTAGAAGGTTTAAGTCCCATATGATGTTCCCAACCATCAGGCATACCATCATCGTCAGTATCGGAGTCAGTAGCGTTTAATCCCAATTGATATTCCTGCAGATTTGTGAGATCGTCTCCATCAGAATCCAGAGTAGCATCGAGGGGATTAGTGGCATTCAAATCCATTTGATATTCCCACTTATTCAACATACCGTCAAGATCTTTATCTTCCGTTGCATCTTGGGGATTAGTTATGTTTAACCCCATTTCATATTCCCAACCATCAGGTATGGTATCTCCATCACTGTCAGGATTTGTAACATTAAAATCATTGCAAATTTCAAAGAAATCTGTCAATCCATCATAATCTGAGTCTATCCATGAGTTATGAAACAAACAAAGGATTGCATCACCTGGACCTTTGAGTTTCCAAGATTCATCCGTTGTTGGAAAAAACTCAGAGTAGGTTTCCCCGAATAAGACTATGTTCTCTTTCACATTAATACTATAGCCTCTTTCAAACTTTTCTCCTCCAATAAATGTACTCCATTGCAAAGTTCCAGAGTTAGAAAATGAAGAAATGAATATATCCCCTTGGCCAACTAATGTTGAACTGTATGCATTTAGGGTAGGAAAATCAATTGATTGAGTGGTTCCAGCAATTACAACATTTCCTTGAATATCAATATCCATCGCAGAAACTCCATCAGTTGAGTTGCCTCCTATTAATGTACTCCAAAGTAGTGTCTGGTTGGATGCAAATTTAGAAAGAAAGGTATCAGATGAACTTCCTGCATTCAGAGCATTATCAAAAGCGTTTAATGTAGGAAAATCAGGAGAATAGGTTCTCCCAGCAATAAAAATATTGTTAAAACGATCAATTGCTACAGTATTACACGTATCAGATTTGTTTCCACCAAAATAAGAACTCCAGATTAAGGAACTAGTGGGAGCGAATTTTATGATGACACCATCAGAGGAATCATATTCATCATCAAATGCATTTAGGGTTGGAAAATTAAACGACCAAGTTGATCCAACGACTACGACATTGTTTTCAGAATCATGATCTATTCCCGACCCACTATCGTCATTATAGCCACCCACAATAGTACTCCATAATATAGAACCGCTAGAAGAAAATTTTGAAATAAAAATATCAGATCCTCCAATGTCACCTCCTGGTTTAGAATAATGAGCGTTTATAGTAGGGAAATCTGTGGATTCAGTTTGACCAGTGAGAATGATGTTGTCCAAGTTATCGATCGTAACATCTCCTACTAACTCTTTATCTGATCCTCCAATGTATGTACTCCATATTAACAAACCAGCTGGGCTAAATTTTGAAATGAAAATATCGTAATCCGAATCTCCGTTGTGAGTATAATCATATGCATTTAAGGTAGGAAAATCTTTTGACTGAGTTCCCCCAATTGCTATAATATTATCATCACTATCAACTGTTACAATCTTACCATCTTCATTCAAACTTCCACCTATATATGTACTCCACTGCAATGAACCATTAGGATAAAATTTTGATAAAAAAGCGTCCATATCACCATTGAGAGTATTATCATATGAATTGAGGGTTGGGAAATCATTAGACCAAGTTGTACCTATTCCTATTATATTTCCGTGACTATCGATAGTAACATCCTTACCAGAATCACTACCGCTTCCACCGAAGAAAGTACTGAAAGTGAGTAAATCTTGGAAGATCTCATTTTTCTTCATCGAATATAATAAAAAATTAACATCATTACAGAAAGTATTCTCTTTGGAATGACAAGTAGTTATGCTAAAACTACACACTAGGATTGAACTTAATAGGATAAATTCTATAAGATAGACCATTTTTTGATATCGAAATTGGATCATTTCTAAACCTCATTTTCTCAATTATCTCCCTTTCCGTGTTCTGTGTTAAGGTGCAATTATCACTTCTTCCGTCTAAAGTAGATTAAGATTCCAAAAGTTGGAATCAATAGAAAAAGACTCCAAAATGAAGATAAATTATCAGTGCGAGAAAAGCTGGATTGACTAGTAGTTTCTGTGGTTGCTGTTGATTTTGTAAAATAAGATGAATATTCGCTAGTATGATCATGACTCTGACTATAGGAACTTCGAGAAGTATGAGTGATAGTACTAGTCGTAGGATAAGAAGAATCAGTTATAGTACAATTGAATAAGGGGAAAAGATCTGTATTGTTTGCCTGGCCATCTATTAGATAAGGCTGATCAACAAATCCATCTCCATCAACATCTGGTTTACACCAATCACTCCACTGATTCTGAGTGAAATTATTCGAACTCACTCCTTTATAGTCATCATATGCTTGTGATGATTCAAATGGACTATTATTAAGAAATTTATTCCATTGGATTTGGTTTGCAACAGCGCTTTCAAGATATAAGCCATAATAGCCGTTATCAATAAATGTATTATTCTCAATAGCGCCGAAATGAGATGATTTAAGATGTAATCCGTTTTGAGTATTTGTCAAAAGGGAGTTTTGTAGGATGATATTTCGATGTCCAGACGTGATAATTATCCCTATCTCGTTGTTATTAACCGTATTATTGTGGATGAAACTGTCACTCAAGCCACAGGAAATCCCATGTTGAGAATTATTATGAATAAGATTGTGTGAGATGTTAATATAATCTCCCCAGATTTGGATACCAGCTCCACCAAATTCACGAATATTATCGAAAATATGGTTATATGATATAGTAGAATTAAATAAATCACCCCAGATTCCACATCCATACCCTGAAATTTGATTTTCGACAATTGTTGCATATGGGACATCGTTCAATTGAACACCATAACCATAATTATCAGTACAATGTATTGTATTATTGATCATCTTGATATACTCAGGATAATCAACAATATTAAGGGATTTGAAGTATAGGGCATTTAGTGACACCCCAGTCTTACTCGTGGTAATTGTATTATTGGCTATCAACACATAATCAGACCGGTCTATATTTATTCTACCATCAATTAATTCATTCGATATAAGAGAACCATTCCCTCCGCATGTCAAGTAGACTCCTGATTCAAACAAAGTGCAATTGAAAATGGTAAAATGGCTAGTATTAGTGAAGCCAATTCCTCCAGTTATCAATAAACAGTTAATTATCTTGAAATGAACAGATGTGTATCTAATACCAATTGCGGACCCGCTACTAGTTTGAATTCTTAAGTTTTCGATGATGTATGGGTTTGAGGCAGTCCCATTACCAGACCAACCTTCCAAATATGCTGTGTCATTAAAAGCGGTATCACTTGAAATGGAAATAGGATCATGTAGATCGTAATGTGTTGTCATTAATTCAAAAACTGGACCACTAAACGCTTCTTTCTTAGTTATTTCATTATTATTATAATCAAAGATTGCACCAAAATTTTTGTTTAAATTCCAAAAAAGTAAACAAATCACTAAAATCAGAATTGTAAAAATCGATGCTCTCCTTTCCATCCTTGTTCTCACCCAAAGTGGATGCTTTTAGAATTTTAACGGGATTTAAAAATCTTTCATTTTTAGATTCATGGTGATGTTCAGAATTTAATAGCTATGCAAAACAGAATTGTATCTTTGCCTGACAGTCCATTGACACATTCAGGCTCCGTCCTCATTGACTCACCACGGATCGGGCCACCACATGAGCAAGTCGTCCCCAGGGACGTGAAAACACACACAGGGGAAACTGAACCAGAAAACTGGAATGTCTTACGCAAAGATTCTCCAGAACAAGAAGGAGTGACAACAATGTCATCCAATACTACTCCCCCTTACAAGGGGTTTAAATGGGAGTTCCCCCGAATGAACTACATTCGGGAGAATCCCGAAAAACTTCTCAAGACTAATATCTTGAGATACCTCTGCATCGCTGCAGAGCTCGATATTATTGCTAATATCGAGAAATACCTCGTTGAGGTATTTGAGACCCTTTGACTGGAGAGTCTGTGTGGCAACAGCTTTTCTCCAATCATTCCCCTTCTCTTTTTCTTTTAACCACCTAAAAAAATAAAACACTTACTTAGAAGTTAAGTACTCCCTTTAATCGTTTCTTTTACATCCTTTGTTGGAAAATTCTCCATATTCCCTTCCGTAATCCTGTGAATCCAAGGCATAATTGCCATGATCTCACCAGTGGGACTTTTAACTAGCATAAATGGAAGACGTCGGTCAATAGCACTCGAATACAAATCTTTGTATTCTTTATACTGATCGTTTGAGACAAGAAAAGCATCAAGTTGTGTAGCTAATTCTAAGATGAAACGATCACTATCGGTGTTTGGAGGAGTCTCAAGAACCTCTCGTTTAGAAATTGATGCTTTTAAGCTCTGAGGGTCATCAATACGATACTTCAACATTGATGAGACTACAGGAAAAACTGATCCGAGTTGTTGAAGTCTTTGGATGACAACCAATAGACCTTGAAGTTCCGCGTTCCGCGCCTTCTTACGAAAAAAAGCTACATTATTGCCATCGATAACGAAATGCATGTCGAACACTTGGATTGAAGTTGTAGATTTCACCAAATATCGTCAGTCGAAGTTTCACTCATTATATATACAAATTCATTCATAAACTCCCATAAATTAATGGAATTGCTTCTCGAGTATAAAAGGGACACAGGGAATCAAAGGTAGAATTTCAAATCCAGAAATTCAGGTGTTTGATCTTTAGTGAGAGCGTTCTAAACAGAAGGCCACAACTTATCGAAGATTGAAACGGAAGTCTAAGTAAGAAGACTCTCCACACCGCCCCCTTACTTGATAGTGGTAGGGGTAACAAATAAAAAAACTATAAGCCTTCTCATTACGAGGAGGTGACATAAAATATGGCAGTTGAAGTGCTCCAAGAGACACATTGTCTTGATACACTCATTGAAATCCATCAGGTGGATGTAGCTGAGTGTGTAGAGCACTCAGCTGCCCTACTTCCCGAAAGAGGTTTCTCAGAAGCCTCTCGCACTCTCTTAACGGAGTGCCCCCAAATGGGAAACGCGCAACGACGCATCCCGTTTGGGCTCACAGGCTCACCACGGATCGGGCCAGATCGTGAGCAAAGCTATCCAAGGGAAGTAAAAACCACTGAAGGGAAGAAGTTAGTAGACGACAACCGTGTGACTCCAGAGCACCTCAACTGGTTTGAGGTGTTACAAGTGAGAAAAAATGAAAAAAAACCCGATCAGGAGCTGCCCCCACTCCCAGATCGAGCGATTAAGGGCCTCAAGAGGCCTTGGGTGTCTCCCAACGGTGAACCGTTTCATACGGTGAGTCTGTGGGAGTTTGAAAATCTATACGTCTTATTGGGTGAAAAAGATTGGAAAAGCCTTTCAATGTTCTTGAAAAGCATGAACCTTTCGGTGTTGTCCCGTCAGCTTAAGATAGGACAAAAAACCCTCAGATGTATCCGCGACAATCGTAACCAATCGATAGTGGTGCCTAACCTCTGCAAACTCTGTGAAGAAGCAGAGTTAGACCTCGAATCAGTCGAAAGAATGATAAGAGGAGTACGATTCAATAAATCGGGAGAAATTGAAAAAATCCTTTTCCCCTTCGTCATGGACATCTACGCTTGGCGGGCTTTGTGTCATATTGCTGGTGATGGTAATATCCATAAACGGAAATTCCCTGATCTTCGATGGATCCAAGCTCGAGAGAACCAAGTTCCAATGCGTGATCTTCTCAAACGCCTGAGTCGGCCAACAGGTGGCGAGAGTATCTACATCAATTATCCCAAGGCGTTATCCTACGCTATCATGGGAACCATTCCTGGAATGACGTTGAGTGACCTCCGATCCCCAAAATTTATACAATTTGTCATCGATCTTCCACCCACATATCGTGATTGGAAGATACAATTCCTTGCTGCATTCATCATTGATGATGGTTGTGTGAGTGGTGATATTTCCTTCAATCAGAAGGACAGAACCATTCTTGAAAAAGTAATGAGTTTATGTGACCAATTAGGATATGATCATTCACCATATCCACCAAAAAGACAACAGCGTGATGGAATGCATGATTTTCAACTTCGATCAAAAGGTTACCGAAATTTTTACAATGATCTCAATGACCTTCTTTCACGTTATGCTAAAGATTCCATCTTAAGTCTCTGGCATAAGTACCCCAAATTGCAAAATCTCGTTGATAGAATCTCTGATAAACGTCTGGAGGAGAATCAACGATCTATAGTTGTCTATGAAACGATCCTCACAATATTAGGAGATCATCAAATTCGAAGTAGTAAACAACTTCGTGAACATCCCAAACTACAACCACTTGTTGAGAATTACTCCTCTAAGATTTTCAGAGATCGTTTGCGATGGTTGATAACTCATGACCTCATTCAAGAAGTCAAAAAAACCAACGGTGGTTCCTATCGACCAAAACGCTTGATCATTCCTTCCTCCCATGATCTCGAAACTCTAATTCAGGAGTTTCATACCTTATATGGCGATCGTGCTCATTCTCAATCCTATAAACGTCAATTTGTCACTGTAGAGATGGCCAACAAAGCCAAGGCACGTCTAATCTCTCGTGGTGTTAAACCAAACCCTACGAATACCGCTCGTGAAGGAGGTTTCTCTAGGAAGCTTTTCTATGAACGAGCTGATCTACGTGCCTTATTTGAGGATGATATTGAGGAATTTGAGGAATAGAAGGAAAATCTCCCCTTTTTTCCCTTCCCCTCTTTTTTTGACAGGACTTTGTATAGATCTAAATTGCTTCTTTTAATAAAAAAACTTGATAACTCCCTCACTCCGAATTTATATTTACTATATGCGTCTGATGTATTTTGTTAAACAGTGATCTCTATACTAAGCTTTCTGACCAATTCCTTGTACCTGTTTCTCACGGTGACTTCGGTAACGTGAGCCACTTCTGAGATTTCTCGTTGTGTCCGCCGTTCTCCATTGATTATTCCTGAGATATAGATTGCCGCTGCTGCTAACCCGGTCGGATCTTTCCCTGCTGTCAGTCCTGCCGCTTTCGCCCGTTTTAGTATTGATGCTGCTTTCCGTTGGCATACTCCTGACAGGCGTAGTTCTGTCCCGAACCGCACTAGATAATCGAT
>JAEOTQ010000097.1 GCA_016839785.1 Candidatus Hodarchaeota archaeon
AAAAGGAACCTCAATACCTAAGGTACTACACAGATCTGCAAAGACTCGATAGTTAGTATCAACATTATTACAATTTAAATAAGCCACTTCGACCCGTAAACCATGATCGGGAGCTTTTTCCTTCAACATACTTAAAACATACTTAGAAACAGCGGTCTTGCCTGTACCTGTTTTTCCAAAGCATAAGATATTGCTGGGTTTCGCTCCTCGTAAAACAGAGGCTAAAATATACCCCAGTTGTTTAATTTGTTCCGTTCGATGTGGAAGATTCTTAGGTACAAAGGAACTATCTAAAACATCGCGTCTCTGAAATAGTTTAGGTGATTTCAGATACCCCTCAAAGATCTCATCCAATGTTAAATCCGAATCGTCTTTTTGTTTCATTGGTTTTGCACCCACCGAAATCTTCGCAAATCTACAACTCCAATAGCATTACCAGTATTTCCTATCGAAGAATTTAAATTGAACGCAAGAAAATCGAAAATGAAGATTCTTCTCTCAAAGTTGACATACATATAAAAATACATACTAATCAAGAAAAAATGTCCTTAATCATCAGGAAGAGATAAAAGAGAGGCAGTTCTTGAAATAGTGACTTGAGTTTCTCGTTTACGTCTAATATCCTCTAATTTATCAAGAAGCGAGTTTATGTCAAAGTACTGGTTGAAACGAGAATCAATTGAACTCAACTTTTGCCAAGCGAGTTCGGGACTTCGACCGAGGTATTTCCAAGAATACTTCCCAGCACGTTTGCCCTCTGAACGAGCAGAGTGATAGGTGACAAGCCATAAGTAGGGACCGTGAAAAACACCTTCATTACACCGACAGCCAACTTTCCCACATTTCTGCCATTTTGCGAGGACAGAGACCATATTTGGTTGATGATATTCAATGAATTTTATAGCTTTCTTACCATATCATTTCTCCTTCCTATTCACATAGAATTAAGTTTCTCCACTTGGATAGATCGACTAAGAATAAATAAGCCGATATTAACAAGTACTCTTTTACCACGTTTACGACCAAGAGAAATTACTTGAAAATTTGCAACAGTCATGATAGATCTCAACTTAAGATTAGTAATTGATCCATAAATCTTCTCTAGTAAGTCCTTTAGTGAGAATAATTGGGATTATTATCATTAAACCAGTAATCGAATCTGTTAAGGCAATTAAAATATAAGCAAACTCAATCCCTTCAGTAATCCAAAGAAGAACTATAATGATTGCAAAAACAAATCGAACCATACTAGATCCGAAACCAATGAATAGATAATTTTTTACATCATGAAAACATGCGTACAAAAGATAGTAACTAACAACCAGAAGAAATAAACCACTTGTGTAAACAAATATCATATTATTAGGTTTAGTAATTTGAAAGAAGAAGATAAGCAAGTCTGGAATTAATATTACCCCCAAACCTAGGAAAAGATCATATATTCCCCCGATAAGATAGCCTAATCTAATGAATTTGACATCGACGATCTTAGACATCAATTTACACCCCACTGAAGAAAGAATGTTTCTTTTTTAAATTTTATTAGTGAAGGGGAATGATAGGTGAGATCAGCTAGTACTGTTTTCTCTCAGTTGAGTGCCTTGTAAAATACTTTTGGACGGCCTCTATGACGACGATCCTCGGAATAACTGGCTACATATCCCTTAAGAATTAAACGAAGGAGACTATCATACAGAGTTGAACGAGCAATTCCTGTTAACGACACAAGCTTACCTCTAGTAAGAGGCCCTTGCTGTTCGAGAATACCTAAAACATCACGATCCAATTCATGAACAATAGAAGGTTTATCCCGCGATAGACTATGTCGACGATCAGTTGACCCAACCTTGGGTTTACTAATAACATGAAGAAGTTGATTATTGGACATGTGAAACACCGTATGATACAAGAAAGTTTAGCATCTAGAGCATATAAAACACCACAATATGTAGACATTACGTTGAGAGAAATGATCCTTTGACTCCCAAATAGGAGGAGAAAAATAGAAACATAAAAGAAGGAATTTTATGAAGGAAAGAAGGAATTTTTCACCAGATAATGGCAAAAAATGAATCTTACATAAGAATATTAGGTAATTGATGTACCTTCTTACTATTAATGCGATATTCTATGGGAGTAACACCCTCTTGACGCTCTACAAACCCTGATTCGACAAGACGATTTAGATTCGTTTGGATAGTGGAAATACCGATTTCTTCTTTCAAATAATGAGTATACAATTCCTGGATCTCACGAGCAGTTAAAAAATTCGGATTTGCACGATTATAGACAATGGATAAGATACGTTCTTTCTTCGTATCTAGATCAGACAAAGAAACTGCATTAGGGAGGGATGATGGCTCTAATATAGTTTCTTCTTGAGATTCATTTTGTATAAGCAAGGATTCGATAAGATCATCAATTTGTTTCTGTTGACTTCTAGGTAGTTCTAAATATCCTTCTACCAAAGTATGGAGCGGTCCAAGTCGTATCTTGCGATCAAACGCAATAGTAATCTTATCATTATTTGCAGTTATTTTGGAACCAGTTTCACGCATAATTTCTACACGTCGCTTGATTAAATATTGAATTATTTATAGTAGATAAATTCATTCAATTCCATCTTTCACAATAATCAGTAAGAAATTCACTCTAATAAAGATTAATCAATACCCCTATATTACAAAAAACAATTATTACCGACAAAATCCCAATATTGCTTTCACTTGTAAATGAGTATTCACTTGTGAACAATATTTCACACAAATCCGAGTGAATAGATAGAAAACTAAAAAAACATCAAACAAAGATGTTTAAACCTTTAATATGGGAAATCAATCAAAATACACCTTTTTCTCTAATAGATATCATATTTTTCCTAAGACATTTTCAATCAATGACCAATCCTCTGTGAAAGAAAGAAATCAAATATGCAAGGAATAGATGAAAAGTTCCAATGGAAATAAGGGGGCTCAAGACATCAACTGTGAAAATTGACAAAAAAGTGAGTAAGTATTTTTACCATCTTTAAATTAATAATTAACATGGATAATGATTGTAAAGAGCGAAAATCTATGAAATTTCAAACAAAAAATTGTTTGATTGAAGGAAAATGAATTTCAACCTTAATTTCCAGTGAAATGGAAATTAAGAAAATGACACAAATTTGTGAAACATGAAGCTCACTGAAAAATCCCTCCTAAAAATATGTGAAATGAACTTCCCCAAGAATCTCGTATCATGCTGACCGTCCAAAGGTTGAAATTCTTTATCTCTACACTAGGATGTTCAAGAATACATTGGATAATATTGACCTCATACTGAAAATCTTAAAAAACCTGAACACCTAAATTACATAAATCGGTTTCATAAAGATCTGGCGAAGTGAAATGGCCCGTTATATGGATGAAACGCTAGCAATCGAAGCGGAAGAGGAACAAGACCCCGTAAGTCATCCTCAAGAAAATATCTCTAGTTTTACAAATCAAACCGACTTAAAAGTGTTTAAGGCATTAAAAGAATACCAACCAGCCACACGAATGGAACTGTGTGATAAAACAGGAATAGCCCGAACCACGATTTATGATGCGTTGACACGACTCATGGTCATGAAAGTTGTGACAAAATATTCACCGCCAGTTAGTACGAAAGGTCGCCCGAAGGTTTTTTATCGAACCATCTCAGAATAACTCTTTTTGCACACTAGTAGCGATAATAAAGAGGAGAAGAGAGAATTAGTCTGTTTTAACTTATTCTGTCAGACAAGGATTGTTTAAGAATTCAAGATTGGAGGAGTTATATGTCAGGTGACAGAGATACTCCTCCACATTTTTACGCTTCTTAGGAGCGATTTCTTAGACTTGTGAAGAAAAAAAAGATCTTGATGATATGGGAAGATGGGATTAAAATTAGAAGTTATACATATGGTAAGATGCCTTAAAAGGATAAGCGGATTGGAGCATGTTATGATCTGGATCCCACACCCACTTTTGTTGCCTGTCCAACCCGACACTAATAATAATAATTTATCTTCTTACCATATTATATATACCATCATATCATGATAGTACCTCTTTTTATATTTACACATTTCACGAAATTTCATTTTTGCTGGGTACTACTGGGTAAATAATCCCTCTCAGGCAGCTTTTCCACCATAAAAATTTTTAGTCGTTGGAAAATGCTTAATAGACAGGTTTCGCTTTTTGCATAGCTAGCCGTAGATGTTCCATCGGAAATGTTGGGGTGGTGGTTTGTAATTCTTTTCTATGACTGTAATTTGTTTCATCTTACCATATCACTTTTTCTGGTTTTTAACCAATTCTTTTATCGAAAAGACCGTGATTCACTTCATATGCATATCAATTACTTTCTATATCTTGAACCAATCAAAAAAAAACTATTTGAAGATTTTATGGTATAATTATAGATTATTATGCCATTTGTCCTGGATTTGGATTTTATAGTGACTGAGGGAATAGCTAAGGAAGTTCTAACTCTTTAAAATACATAAGTAAAAATGTATCCAAATAAGATTCTTACCATATTAGTAAGTGTTTTTATTCATTCAAAAAATCCTAGTTGTGAATGTAAGATGTCCGAGTTAAAATTTGTACAAACAAGTGTATTTACCGATGGTAGGTTTAAATTCTCAGGAAATCAATTAGCTACATTTTGGAACCTTCAGCCTGATTCTCTATCGAGTGATGAAATGCAAGGCATTGCACGTGAGATGAATTTCTCTGAAACAACTTTTGTTCTTCCTAACGAGATTATTGATTGTGCATTTAAAGTTCGAATCTTTACACCAGGAGCTGAGCTTCCATTTGCTGGACATCCAACCTTAGGAACTGCCTATGTACTCAGAAAAAAAGGTTTAATTGAATTAACTATTCCTTCAGTAAATCTAGAGCTGGGCATTGGTCCAATTAAGGTTGATTTTTTATCTGAAAACTCAGTATGTATGTACCAACCTAAACCTATAATTTTTGAAGATTACACAGATAATGAAAATATGGGCCGTATTTTATCGCTATCTCCTGAAGAAATTGATCCTGGACTTCCAATGAGTTTTGTTTCTACTGGAGCTCCATTCCTTTTTGTCCCGATAAAGAACTTAGCATCTCTTCAAGAAGTGAAGATTAATACAGACATCTTAATTGATACTTTAAAGACTTTTCCTTCTCAAAAGATCGTTGTTTTCTGCACTGAGACTCATCATTCTGATTCCAGTCTTCATGTTAGAATGTTTGCTCCCACTCTCGGTGTATTGGAAGATCCTGCCACGGGAAGTGCCGCTGGTCCAATGGGGGTATATACTGAGTTAAATTCAGTTATAAATGATCATTCTAATGGAAATACGATCATTGTAGAACAGGGATATGAAATCAACAGACCTAGTAAGCTTTTAGTTAATTGTCAATATGATTCTGAAGGTATAAGTGGGGTTCGAGTTACTGGTCATGTTAAAATTATGGCAGAAGGATTTTTTTATCTGTAGTGATCCAACTGTATTACTATTTTCTTTTTCCCAAATTTTTCAAACGAAGAAAAATCTTACCATATGAGTCATCTTATAATTCATAACATTTCAATTAGGATTCATGGTTATAAATATCGCACATCGTGGAGGAGCAGGCTTAGCACCTGAAAATACACTGTCTTGTTTTAGTGAGGGGATAAAATATGCTGACATGATCGAATTTGATATCCAACCTTCTTCCGATCATCATCTTATGGTTTTTCATGACCGAGGAAGTATCGAAAGAACCACAAATGGGCAGGGACGTATCCCTGAATTACCTTTCAAGCATTTACGTAGTTTAGATGCTGGAAGTTGGTTTCAAGATCGTTATCGTGGTGAACAAATTCCAACATTATCCGAAGTTCTATGTATTATTCCCGCCTCCCTCCAGATAAACGTCGAATTAAAATTTTATGATAATCGGTCTGATTGGTTCGAAAAATCCATTATTTCATTGATCCATAAGCATAAATTAGAAAATCGCTCTGTTGTTATGGCAAAGCATATTGAAAATATCCAACGAATCCAGAATATTGACAAATCCGTGAATTGTGGGTTATTACAGAAAGACCGCCCAAATAAGGAATACTTCGATTTATTGCTCGACTTGGAGGTAAAAACAGCCCAAATTCGCAAAAGGGCATTAAAATCTGCATTTATCCAGCAATGCCACGATCATGATATACAAGTGTTTTATTTTTATGCGGATGAGCCTCAAGAGATGCAACAGGCTATAAGAAAGGATATTGATGGTCTTCTAACGAACTTTCCTGATCGTTTACACGCACTATTATCGAAAAAAGAGTGAGTGGTGTCCTTACCAGGGACTTCTGAGGATTTTCATCAATGCTCGTGGGACTTCATGATAATTACGAACCACAACATATCGACCTCCACCCAAGCGAGCGAGATCTTGACACACTTTTTCACCCCATTTTTTACCGCCAGGTAAGTTAATGACATGGAGTTTCTCAAATTGCCGACAGAGATAGCGGGGATCATCGCCTTTGTTATAAGCCCCATCAGTAAGTAATATGGCCCATTTATAGCGGGTTTTTAAGTTCTTGATTTGAATAGCACCGACTCTTAAACCATCTTCAATATTGGTATAACCCACTGCTTCTAGATCTAAGATTCTATCCATTATTTCTTCAATCTTAAGTTCATCTTTGATTCCTTTGATAAGAAATCCTTTGGTATTAAAAGCCACCACACCGAACCGATCTTTACGCATAGAAAAAGCCATTACCGCCGCAGACAATGCAGCATTAATATTGCGTTCTC
>JAEOTQ010000098.1 GCA_016839785.1 Candidatus Hodarchaeota archaeon
AGTCTTCACGCATCACCTCCTCGAAATTGAAGCTGTGGGAGTATTTCCCGCCGTACAAAACGGAGAAACCACCGAGCTATGCATACTAATTCATCAGCTTGTTTAATCATTACTAAACTTTCCGAAGAGAAGGGAGAAGATCGTTCCTCATTTAACCGTTGAATTAAGGTGGAATAAACTATCCAAAGGGCATTAAAAACCATAGCTAAGCCGTAGAGAAGCATTCGAAGTTGGGGTTTGGTACTATTCGTCACAGCTTTGAATTCGTTAATACAACGAATGTCGGTCTCCACAATCCACCTCTTACTATATAATCGGACTACTGTCCGGGGAGAGACAGTAATATTGGTTAGATACAAAAATAAGCCATAACTCGCTCTTTTATACGGATTTTTATAATAAGTCCGCCGTCGTACAAATGCGGCCACGAGGGGGACTGGCTTCTGTCGTTTACCAGTCGAGACGTGCTCGACACGATACGTATCCAAACTTTTCTGCCGTAACCAGCGACCCAATGCCAAAGAATCTGTGGTATTGATACCCGCTTGCTGTGCGAGAGCGTGTACCGTTTCTTGAATCATTTGGGCTGCCTGTTTGATCCGTCCATGACGAATCGCTGCAATGACATATTCCAACCCTCTGTCTTCTGCTACTTCAATAATACTTTCCTGACAGAAACCACGATCAAAAAGCACCCGTTTCACTGGTAACCAGACAAATAAATCGTCTAAAATCTCACTTACAACATCAGCTTTGCGCTTCAATCGGTCTTTCGTCATGAGACGAACGGCTACGGGACATCGAATGTTTTGAGTGGCGATAGTGACTACTAAGTAACTAATAGCATAGTTAGTCCCTTTTTTCCGCTTAGTACCAGTTATCCATTGGTGAGACGAATTTCCATAAAACGGTTGATTGTATAAATCGAAAGCCAATGTGACTTTGGTCTTAGGATGAAATTTCAACCTAGAGACCACTTCAATGAGCCACCCATTGACTAGTTGTTCTGTTTGTTCGAATTGGAGTTCTGCACACCGTTTATGAACTGTATCGGCTGAGGGGCCGCTGTTCGTTGAACAAATGTCTTCTAAGGAAGTACGCTCCAAACACACTTGAACTAATCTTTTAACAATGTCCTGAGGATTCCAAGTACTTTTGGAGGAGTATTTACCAATTATCTTGGTAGTATCATATCCATCACAAACTTTATAAAGCTCAGAATGGATGAATTGTTTGGTGATTCTGGGAATTTTCATTTGAAGCCCTCAAATGTTATTATTTCCCGAATCATCACTTAAAAAGTTTTCGTAGGAAAAATTAACTGGATTGTTTCATTATCGAAGTTACGTGAAGACTGAAAATTGGTGAAGGAATAAATGAAATAAAGATATATAGACCCAAAGGTAAATTTGATAATGTCTGGAGATCGCAGAAGAGCTGAGAGATCCTCGATTACTTACTCAAGTTTGCTATAATTTAGGATACTTCTTATACACACAAGGAGACATAACGGGGACAATCGAGAAATATAACCAATCGCTACAATTTGTTAAAGAATTGCATAAAGAAAACTTTGCGCTTTATGGCAGAAATTCGTTCTCAATGGGATTCAAGGCGTTCTAGCCGAAATGTATATGTTGAAAGGAGAATATAGAGTTTCATCATTAATATTGATATTTCTGTTTTATCTGATCTTGATATGTGCCGTCAAACTTACCCTGACGAATATTATTCAGGACAGAATAGATTTTATATCCACTAAGAATCTGGAGAATTGATGACGCAAAAATAACGATTGTTGAAATGCTTAATACCAAGGAAGCATTATTAATTGTTGATATCGATAAATTGTCAATGGCACTCAAGAGTAGGAGGAGCGATAATAATAGAAGCCCCCAATAACCAAGAGTCGCAAAGGCAAACCACCTGAAACGAGATGTAGGAGCGTTATAAGGAGCACCTAACATAGTAACAAACTCTTCAAACCAAGGGGTGAATTTAAGGGCCCCTAGCACGAGAAATATGGCAATGATAATTTCTACAAAAACGTAAGTTATTCCCTGAAGGGCCATATCTCGCACTTCATCGATTGTTTCCATCGTGGTTGCTTCAAAGCCTTCTAATAACAAACCCGTGAGAAATAATGTTAATACATAAACCGAAAGGAAGACAGGAACATAACGAAGTTGAGCGTTTACAGTAAAGGGTTCTGATCGTGATATTGAATAGATACCATAAATAAAAATACCAAAACAAATAGGGTCGATCAGAGAAACAATGAATAAAAAGCCTTCACTCTCTTGGGAGCTTAAAAACATAAATAAGAAGCTAACTCCAATACCAATTAGCGGACTCAAAGCAAAAGCTAAAGCACCAATAACCAGAATATTATAATTCGAATCATAAATTATATGACTATATTTTTCACGTGCAGTCTGAATAACAAGCGGAGGTCCTCTTTCAGTAGAAGAAGGAGTAAACGTAATCGGGTGTGATGCTGAGGAAGAGCTAGGAGCAGGTTGAGTTCTACTAATTGTTTCTTGAGGAAATCGTTCTCCACATCCCATACAAAAAGCTCCCATATCAGGATTCTCTGCCCCGCATTTAATACAATACTTCATCTCGAGACCCCAAAGAATGAATAAACCCTAAAGAGAGAGGACATTCAAAAACCTTTTTGAAATAACACGGAGAAGAAATTCAAAAATACTTATATTATGCAAAAGTAAACAGGGAGCCGGGACAAAACCCAAAAGTAATGAAAAATCATTTTCTCGGTTGTGCTAGTCTGTTACGTTTCTCATCATAATAGTCAACGTAATTTTGACCCAGAATATGTGTAAGACGAGGGTGAAACTCAGGATTCCGTTTTTGAATCCATCGAAAAGTATGTTTTAAGGTCCAAATAAGAAGGAATTGATTGATCCCCAGGTCATTCTTCGATCTAGAAGCAAGATCCTCAGTGACTGTAATATTCAAATTAAGAATCCATTGTTCAGCCAAAGTAAGAATTTTCTCAGGCATATACTTGGTCAAGTCTTTTAGATTATTGCCAACAGAGGTGCGGACATAGGTAGACGAGTCACATTTTAATTGAGACAAAAGAATTAGAATTTGATTATTTTTAACAGGATCTCGAAGCCATTTGATTTCTGCAAGGGGTCTGAGACTTTCTGCGACTGCTCTTCGCACGTTCTCAGAAGGGAAGGTAATCCAAGAATCTAGAGCTGATAAGACGAACTCTGGTTGGTATTTTAATCCCCTCCGAATAATATACCCAGCTGTTTCGCGAACTTCCCAATCAGGATGATCAACCCATTTCAATGTCAGATCAAAAATCTTGGAAAGTAAGTCATTTGACAAAACAGCAATCTCTCCAGCAAGAACCAGACAAAAGTATCGAAGAAAAGGATAGTCATGTTTTTCTGCAAATAGAAATAGCCGATGGACAGATTCAAAAAGAAATTTTTCATGATGATGAGAGATGAGGGAAATAATTCCCTTTGCAGACACCTTCGCAATAAAAAATCGTCCCTTCCCAATTCGCTCCTTAGTTGGAATTGTGTTGTACTCCAAGGTAAGAAATTCGTTAATTTTAATGAAATCTGAATCGGTTAAGAGGGCTTCTTGCCAAAGCTGTTCGTTAATCCAAAATTCTTGAGTACGCCTCCGTAATTCTTTGTGAGTATGACTAGAAACCACGAAAAAAACCTACTAAAGAGATGAGTTCTTTGGAAGTCAGTTGATTTAAAAATAAATGCAAAGATCATCCCCCTCTGATGAAGGTGAAAAGAGCTGGAAACACGACGTTTTGGGAAAACTGGATATCAAGCATCGATAATAACTTTAGGAGGGTGCGGGTTAGGCTGGTTACATGAACATGAAGAGAGTCTAGAACAAGCTCAAGTTATTGCTGATTCCAATATACAACTGGCTCTGGATGCTGGAATCAATATCATTGACGTAGCACCCACATACGGAGACGCAGAATTACGGTTACGTTCGTGTGTAGAAAAATATCGAAAAAAAATATTTTTAGCAGATAAAACAATGGAGAGGACAAAGAAAGGTGCCTGGAAAGAGTTACACCTTTCATTACAACGTCTTGGAACAGACAAACTCGATTCATACCAATTTCATGCAGTGAAAAATATGGAAGAGTTGAATACCATATTCGGAAAAGAGGGAGCACTGGAGGCAGTGAAAGAGGCAAAAGAAACAGGTCTCATAAAAAATATCGGTATTACTGGCCATGACGATACCCGTGTCCTCGTCAACGCGCTAGAACGATTTGATGACTTTTCAACAGTTTTATTTCCGATAAATGTTGCTGCTATGGCACAACCGCATGTGGTGAATGATTATCGACCCCTTCTAGAAATTGCTCAACAGCAAGATATCGGGGTGACCGCAATTAAAGCAATACTCAAAGGAAGATGGCAAGGGAATCAGAACTATCAGACATGGTACAAACCACTAGTCGATGGAGCTTGGATCAATCGAGCTGTTTGGTTTACACTTTCCCAACAAGGAGTAACCACATATTCGCTCCCTTGTGATTTACGTTTGTGGCCAATGGTCATAGATGCAGCTAAACAATTTAAAAAGCTGACCTCCACTGCACAGAAAGACATTATTCAACAGGCAAATGAGGACAAACTCATCCCGTTGTTTCCTGAATAAGAACTCAAGATTCCGAAAAACAGTTCTTGCAATCCATTCAGATCGATCAACCAGAGCTCTAATTGGGTTAGTCACCATAGTTACTTTTAAAAATCCAGTCAATCCTTGTGTTCTGATAGCTGACAAATCTAGAGGAAACTGAATGATTAGTCTCAGAAAGTTCAAGAGTAGTTGGGTGACGAAAATATGGATATAGAAGAAATAAAAACTTACTTTGAACAAGGGCGATATGATGAGGTAATCCACTCAGTTGATCTGCTACCCGAAGTACAAAAATTTGAGGGAACAAGTTACAAAATTTTAATCCTTTGTCTGAGAGGAGAAATAAAAAGAGCACTTCCATTATTTGCTCAATTAGAAAAATTTTCTAGTGCAGAAGAGAGCAATACCGTGCATTACATTGTCCTGGCATTGAAAACTTGTATTAAAAGCTACCAAGGAAGAGAACAAGAGGTTTACGAGGCTTTTAAAGCAGGCGAGAAATACTTAGACAGAATGAATCGACAGGAAAAAAACCAGACTAAAGAATGGGAAGGATGGTTTCACTATGGGTTGGGAACATTATTTTTGAGTAGTGAAATGTATGAGAAACCAATACTAGAACACTTAAGAAAAGCTTTAGATATAATAGACAGTTTACCCAAGAAAGGGGGATTAGAATGGATTCTCCGAAATCTAACGCAATATTGTGCAATGACAAACCAAGTGGAAACTGCAGAGAAATATAGAAAAGAGATCTATAACAGAATGAATGATATAAATCATGTTTTCGGGCAAGATTTTAGTTTATCCATGTCTGCAGGATTTCAATGGTTCAGAGGTGAGTATGAAGCAAGCATTGAGGGATTTGCCAAAACCCTCTCAACTTTTGAAGGAAATAAATTATACACACTTGTGGTGGGGGTATTAAATGCACATGCCACGATTTATCTTATGAAAGGTGAATTTGAGAAAGCCATAGAACATGCTGAAGAGGCTATCCAAGTAATGAATCAGCACGGATTCTATTGGCCTTATCCATGGAATGTAGTAATGGGGGCATACCTCAACAAAGGAGATACAGAAACATCGTTAAAATATACAAAACAACGATTAATCCTCATGGAAGAATTTCAGAATCACAAAGGGATCATCAAGCAATTACGCTGGATTGCACAAATCTATTACACTAAGGCAGAGTATGAAGAAGCCCTAAAGTGGACAGAGAAATGCTTACCCCATACCATAAGATCTAAAAATCTACGAGAACAAGTGTGGGTATTAGAATTAATAGGAATAATTTATTACCAGATGGGAAAGCTGGATCCGGCAATTAAATATTTACAGCAGGCGTTAACCCTAAGTAAAGATCTTCGAAAAGAATTTGGAGGAGAAGGAATAACTACAGGTCATGTACAAGCAAATCTAGCTGAATTGTATTCTATGAGAGGAGATTTTGACCAAGCTCTTGAGTTAATGGAAAGTAGTCTGGCATTGATGGAAAACCATGAATCGGCTTGGTATCAATACAATTTCTATCTAACCATGGGCACAATTCTAATGAAAAAAGGTGATTTTCTAAAAGCAAAAACTCAACTTCAAAAAAGTCTGGCCTTAAATAAGAAATACGGAAATATTGAACTCTTAGCAGATACACTCTATCATTTAGTGTTAGTGAATTGCGAACTGGATTCTGTGGATGAAGCACAACAGTATTTCCAACAGCTAGAACAATTATCGAGGACAACAACAGATCCCAAAGTGACACAACAAATTCAAATCGCTAAAGGAATCATCTACAAGAAAAGTCCACGAGCCGTAATGAAGGCAAAAGCCCAAGAAATCTTCCAACACATTGCGAGAGAAGAAAAAATTGAACTAGATTTGTCCATCTTTGGCATGCTCAACTTGTTGGAACTTTTAATCTGGGAAGTATCTAGTTCAGGACATGAAGAGGTACTGGCTGAAATCCAGCAATTATTACAACGTCTAGATAACTTGGCTCAACAACAAAAAGCTCATACATTAGAAATTGAAGTCAGATTAATCCAAAGTCGCTTAAAGCTAATTATGGGGAATATTAATCAAGCTATGGAGGTATTAAAACAAGCTCATGACATAGCACATGAAAATAACTTATCTAATTATCAGAACAGGATTGAGAGGCAAGAAGAAGAAATAGAAGCGGAACTGCAGAAATGGAGAGAGTTAACAGAACGAAATGCCCCATTAATCGAACGAATTCAGGAATCCCAAGTTATTGATTATATCGATACCGCCCTACGATTAGTAGGGAAGGGATCAAGTCAAGAAGAACGAATAAAAACTCCAAGTGCGAAATAGTCAAGGGAAGAGGAAATTTGTCCCTTGAAACAAAATTAGTAGAGGGGATGCATCAACGTTGTACCAAAGACCCCCTCAAATTATAATAGGCCTGTCGTTTTGAATTAGACCTGCCTAAGAAGATATTGTGAGAAAAAAAACATTTTAAATCATTTCTCTATGAAATTTAGGAGTGTCAGACCCGCCTAATCAGTGATAAAGAGAAAAAAGAGAAAGAAGACAGTCCTGGAGAACGGATTTGGTAAATATTCCGTTATGAGAGAACTTATGAAGGCCTAAGTCTGTCGTCCAAACTATGCTTATTTTTCGAGTGTGTCAGAGTCAAATTTTCCGATTCTGGCATCGCGGGAATAGCTTTCACGAGCGATGGCTTCCCGTAAAAATTCATTAGGCCACTATGTTCAATCACGTAAGAAAAAATACACCCATGGAGAACAGTATCTCATTCACGTCTCCAACTCCCCTCATAAGATCTTGGTGCCTCAGATCACCACTTATGCGTATGAGACAATCGTCCGTGACAAAAAAAGACGGATAATATCCTGTGATTATGAACGATTTCACCCATATGTTTACCTATCCCCTCCTGCACGCTTTGCAGATTGGGGAGGATGGGTTGCTCCTATCTTTTCTAAAGGAAATGTTCATGGCTATGTAACCCTATATGCTCATATCGTGAGAGTAAAAACCAAAAAATTAAAGATCCTTGAAAACCGTTATCGAGAGGAAATGGTAAGTCCTGAACACCTTGTGGTCGATCGTATTGTACCCTTTCGTTATCATGTTAATATGATCTATCGACCTGTGAATCGAGATCAAGTCCTCAGGAAACTCGACCAGCTGAAAAACCCCTACAAATATTCCCGAGCAGGCCATCAAAAAGTTACAGCCTGGTTTATGCAGTATTAAATGGAAATAAACTTGCTAGAATTTGTTTTGGATCAGTGTTCAATAAATGGAATCATTTCTCATTCGAAAAATATTTACAGCACACAAGAGAAATTCCACAAGGTGCACTTTATGAGTGAAGAAATAGAGGAAATGGAAGATCAAGAAAAAAATGAGAAAGAAAAGAAGAAAAAAAAAGATACGAGGTTATTCTACGACTATCCGTTAGGCCCGAAATTGAAAAAGAAGGGATAAGAAAGAATCTGAAAATAGGGGGAGGAAAAGAACCTAGTAGGAAGAAGGGAGTATCAACTCATATCTTAGATTAAATATATGGCAGGAGGTGGAGAGAAAACCTTGATTCTCCATAAATAACATTCCGAGTAAAACGAGTGTTATGAGATCCACTCATAAGAAGAAGTCCTTTCCAGGTAAAGAGGAGATAGTGAAAATACTTCTACATTAATACTTCTAATACTATTTCAGTAAGCACAACCATTACAACTCAAACTGAGAACCAAAACACCTATACCAACCCCTTAGTTAGACGTTCTAGTAATAGTAATTATTCCTTCAGACACCAAACCATAAATAACTAGTTATGTACCCCGAATTCATCAAAAAAAAGGAGACTACCCTCTCTAGGAGAAGGTAATATCACCAGTGGTAGCAGTGAGGACAAAAGAATATTTCACCAAGGCAGTATCGAAATTAATTGATGTATAAGAGGAACCCGTGTCCGGAAGAGAGATGGTTCCTGTAACGACAGAAGCAGTAATCGAAAACCCAACAAGTTCATGGAAAGTTGAATCCACCGTAATATCCCCAGTCGTGCAGGATACCTCAAAAGAAAGAGACACAGTAGAATTACTGAAAGGAAGAGAATCAGTTAGGTCAAGATCAATACTATCAGTAATGGTTGAAATCGACCAGGCAGTAGAGGAAGTATAATGAAGATCCGAGAAAATGAGGGTTTGACTACCAGTGGTGGAATGAATGGAGGGAGAAACGTCAGAGAGAAGAAGATCAGATAGAGAGACATCAATAGTACCAGTGGTGGCCTCAAGATCAAAGGACGAGAGAGTCAAAGAAGCATCCGCAAGATCAGTATCAATCTCCCCCGTAGTAACGTCGAACATAATGTCTAAGGTGAGGTTTCCTCCAACTTTAATCCAGAAATCATATTTGTAATCAACACGCGGACCTTGCTCATTTGAATCAAATTGAACTCGTAAAGTATCAGTATCTACAGATGTAGTCGTCACTTCCTCGGAAGCCTCTAGGGTTCCATCCGAACCTTCTCGAATTGACACACGAGTCACCACATCAACTAGATATGAGGCAGTAGGAATAGCTTCCAAATTGATCTCACCAACCGCCAGTTGAAAATCTAGAACTAACGTAGAATGAGTAGTATTGGAAATTGTAACAATAGGTTTTTCCCCTGCAATTTTATACGTAGTTCCGAATTCAGTACACCCACTAAACAGGGGTACCATCAGTAACAGAATCATAGATAGAGAAATTTTGAGATAAGACGGTTTCATCAGATTTTATCACTCCAGAACAAAAGAAATTATACTCTTTTAAGGCTTTAAAGGAAGATAAAAATCCTCCCAAAAGGGAACTCAATGGGGAAGGAAAAAAAGAATCATGCTTAAATCAGAACGCAATAGAAAAAAAATGAAAAGAAGACCTAAGGGCTTTCCTCACTGGTAAAGTAGAAAATAAGAGATAAGCTGAAAGTTAACGCTTTTACCTCAAAGCTAAGACTTGTAGTATTACTGGTAGTAGTATTAGTTCCTGCAATGGAGATGTAACATCAGGAGGAGAGATCTCTCGGACATCTAAACAATTACTCGTCTGCTCGCTTTTTATACACTTCAATCATCATGAAACCGCTTCTCGACTCAAAGATTTTGTTAAAACCATTACTTTGAACAAGAGAATGAATTTTTTTTCGAGAGTGGACGTAGCTACGGTAGTCATTTTTAGTAAGTTTCTTATAAAAATTCAATAAGGAAGCACCCAATTTAATAAGAATATTATCAGATGGATAAACTAATCCATAATACTCATTCGAAAGGACAAGACTTTTTGAAACTAAATCTTCACCATTGGGATAACAACAAATGACTTTATCCAAAGTAACAACATCTGTGGTTGGTAATTGGGAAGAATATGTAATAAAATCACCCATATAATAATCGATTTTATTCTCATGCCCCTGGGCCTCAGCTTCTAGCTGAGAGGCGTTATTATAGGCTGGTGAGGCCTCAACACTAATAGCATTCCTAATCCCTTTCTTCATCAATTCGTGTTGGATGATTCCAACCCCCCCACCAATATCGAGTAAGGTTTTACCCGTCACTTGTTCCTGACCAAAGAAAGCGAGAAATGTTTTAGTGGGACCCGAGGGCCCTTGAGAACGATATTTCTTTAACTCCTTGGCAGCATTTGACTCATTAAACATTTTATCTAGACCATTAATAGAACAACAAGACATGGAAGTATCCTCTAACCGAAATAAACTAGAGTGAAGTATAAACATTCTTTTCTGATAATCGAAATGGAGACAGAAAATTACCCAAGATTCTAAAGAAAATACGATAAAAAAGAACTAGTCGCTATTGATGTGGAAAAAAAGGAGAAGTGAAGACCTAGGGTCTTCGTTTGCAAGCAAAGATTAATACTAGGGGAAGACAAAGGAGAACCACGGAAAAATCAAACCCAGGAATCCCAGTACTAGCTTCAGTCATAAGTTCAACCTCAGAAATGACCACATGCTCTCCCGAGACGTTCTGATAATGGATCCGATGACTGTAGGTAAGCCAACCAGTCTTCCAATTCTTTTTAAAAACAAATTTCTGAGTCTGATTATATTGGGAAATAATTCGCAATTCTTCCAGAATGAATTCCTCACCGTCAAGTGAGGCATTGGCTTTTAGCGCGCCTAAATCTTTGGTCCCCACTAGAGTTTCCCAATAAGTAAGATTGTCAGTGGTTTGATCGACAAATGAACCCAAAGCAGCTTTGTAAGTGATACCTTTTACAGTAAGCAAGCAATTAGAAAATCGATCCTCTAATTCAGTGACTTCTATAGAAAACTTTGTACCATTTGTATAGGCAAGAGAAACACTACTTCCGTTCATAGCTTGGACAGGCATATAGTGGACATAGGTGGTAGTAGCATCACTAATATTATAGCTGTACACTTTAGTAAAAACATAATTCATGGTATCTCCCAAACTTACCTTCCATTCCATGTCAGGGACAGTACCTGAAACTGGAAAAAAACTACTCAGAAGGAAGCAGAGGAGAAAAATAGTTAATAATCTCGGTTTAATCCTCATTCACTCGTCCTCTCAACAAGAAAATCCTGTAATAACTTCGGTGTGGAAGGAGGATTTTTAAGGTTTTACTCCTCTTTTTTCGTGTCGAAAAAGAATTCTAAGATCAAGGAAAATTGTCTGAAAACATCATTTACTAGATGCTCTTTTTGCTTGCAAATCGCAAGAGCAACAGCCATTCGGCAGGAACTGATCTATCAGAGAAAAAAGAAAAGGAAGGAAAAGAAAGGGGGAAGACCTTAAGACCTTCGTTTCCTGGAAGTAACAAATAGAAGTGCCAAACTAAGCACTAAAACTTCAAACTGAAAACCCGGGCCTCCATCTGCAGTAGTAGTGGTGGTAGCAGTGGTAGTACGAGTAATAACAACCTCGTTATCGATAGAAATATTATCAATGCCCGAGTCGCCAAACCAGGCCCCAAAACCAAAAGTTTCAGAAGTCGTGATAATAGTTTCTTTTATAGAAATGATAGGCTGAGTAGAGGTGTTAACATAATTCAGATAAACATAAAATTGTCCATCAGGGGAGCGGGTGATATCAATATGGTAGGTTCCCGAAATGGAGCCAGCGAAATTATAAGACTGGGATACAATTCTCCCAGTACCGAATTGTTCAAAGCGAATCCGGGCTGTAGAAAAAGGCCCAGCAGGACTAGATTGCAGGTTCAAGAAATAACCAGAGGAATTCGGATAATGTGAAATTTCAGCGAAATTACCCGTTATGTTTTCTTCATGGAATTTATTTGTTATGAAGAAGACATTAACATAGGATTCATGCTCGACACCTGGTTCAATGATCCAATCAAAGCTCCAGGTCCCATAAGCAACACTAGAGTTACGATAGGCACCACTCTGCGCACCCCAATAACCAAACAAAGCAGAAAGAGCGTTAGTTTTGAAGACACCATCAACCACAGCAGGTGCAGCAGACGCATTCGGTTGAAAACCATCAACCTCATTATAAGAATAAGCTTGGAAAATCCATTCATCAAAAGGAGGACCATGTTCCCAATCCTCTTCCCAAACCACCTCAGCAGAGACCTGTGTGAGGGGAAACAATGTAATAACACCCAAAATAAGAAGCCATTTTAGGTGCAGATGAGTAAAAACTTTGTCAGACAAATATAAACAACCTCTCAAAAGTTCAAAAGTCATTCTTGGTACATGAAAGAAGCTTTTAAGGATTTCAGTCAATCATTATAATTACACCACTCAAAATCAAAGTCAACTCGATACTAACGGCTCTGGCGATAAGCATAAGTACAATTTTCCATTTAGAGAATATATTCAAACACCACTAAATTGATTTTTTACCTCCTTATAACTCACAAAAAGGGAAGGAAGACCTAGGGTTTTCGTTTCCAGGAGAAAATGAAAAAGAGGGAAAGACTGAGAAATGAGTATAAAAAATGTAGCAGATCTTAAATAGTGAGACGAGTACTATTTAGGACTATGAAAAATAAAAAACAACTATTTCTCCTACTAACGGGAGTGGGCCTATTTTCAATCCTGATTGTCGGAGGAAGGGCAATCCCACAAAAAACTACCGCTCTACCTGCTGAAATCAAAGTTGGAGGCGTATTTCCAATTGTCCAACGCCCTGATGCAGGACCTGACCGACGAGATGGATTCTTACTTGCTATCGCTGAAATTAATAACCAGTCAGGAGCTTCACGAATCCTTCCTGAAGGAGTAACACTCTTATCTAATGTCCAAGACGATGATAATAGTGCCGCAGGAGGAACGGCTGCAGCTCAGACTCTGATAAGCTGGGGTGTAGATATTGTAATTGGTTCCTCAGGAAGCAGTGTAAGTGCCGCAATAGCGCAAGAATTAACCCCTCAAAAAATTGTACAGATATCCTATGCCTCGTCTTCTCCCGTATTAAGTGATCGGAGTACATACCCTTATTTTATGCGAGTATCGTCGTCTGATGCTGATCAGGCGAAATCTATCGCAGCGTTGGTTAATAAGTTTGGATGGACAAAAGGAGCCACAATTTCTACCAGCGATAGCTATGGAAGCATGTTTATTGATCATTTTACCGAGGAATGGAATGGAACAATCACCACAGCACAACAATTTGATGCAGGAGCAACCGATGTTTCATCTCAAGTTCAGGCAATTAAGAATGTAGCCCCTAACTTCGTTCTAGGATCCTTTATAGACGAAGATGCGAAAACGGTAATGAAAGAAGCCAAAGCACAAGGCATCCATCAGTTACCCTGGATTATGA